>JANMAD010000227.1:0-1969 GCA_031359515.1 Acidobacteriota bacterium
CGTCGCGCTCATCTGCGCGCTCGCGCTCGGCGCTTATCTCTTCGCCGTCATCACGCACGCGCAAGCGCCGGCCGCGCGTGCCTTACAACCAGACCTGCGCCACGCGCTCGCCACGCGCACGACGACCGATCAGACAGACACCGCGCGGCCCGATGGCTACACGCCGCAGCGCGCTCTATCTACGCGCAAACAACGACCCGTGCGCAACGCGACCGACAACAGCGCGCCGCGCCAGCCTGCGCACGCACCCATACGGGTCGCTGCTCCGTCGGTGCAAACTGATCCGGCCAATGCCCACGAATCATCTGATGTAAGCGCATCGCTCATCACCAATCGCATCGCGCCGGGCACGCCCCTGCGGCGCGTCCTGCACACATCGCAGTTGAGCACGACTTCGTCTGCCGGCACGGACGAACAATACGCGGATGCAACGGGCGACGGCCGCGCCGACGAGCGCGCGACTTTCGACACGCGCGGCGGCTCATTCGACCTCGCGGTCGGGCGCACCGGCACGCGCTACGAAGTTTTCTCCGCGCTCGATGATCGCGGCACACAGACGCCGAACGATGATCTGCCCATCGGCGTCATCGTCACCGCTTTCGACACGAACGGCGACTTCGTGCGCGATTCAGCCAGCACCTACGATCTGCATCGCGATTTCAATCTGCCTTCAGCCGCAGCCGTTGTCGCGGGCACATCGTTCGCGGGGCGCGAGTTCGTCTGCGTCTCTTCGAGCGGCTTCTTCGACCGCAGCAATCCGAATAATCCTGACAACGAACCGAGCGCGGGCGTCGTCCTGCTCGTGCGCGATCCGGCCACGGGCGGCTTCGATAATTCACGCTCGCGCACGCTCGTCACGGTCGGCAACAATCTGCTCAGCGAAGCCAACGCGCTCGCGCTTATGCCGAACAACGATCTCTTGATCGCCGACTTCGATTCCGCCGAACTGCGCGTCGTGCGCGACACGAACACCGACGGCTTGCCCGACACGCTCGACCCCGTGCCGTTCTACTCATATCAATTCTCGAACGACGCGCCGCTCGACCTCGCCGTCAACTCGCGCGGCGTCGTCTTCTCGCACTCGGTCGGCAACAACACCGTCCTGCTCGCCATCTATGACACGAACGGCGACGGGCGCGCCGACACCGATGAAGTTGCGGTTGAAGGTCTCTCGATTGACAACAACCTGTTCCTGCACGGGCTGACGGTTGATCGGGAAGGCACGGTCTATCTCATCGAAGACGCGACCGGCGCATCCGATACGATTAGTTCGGGCGGCAACGGCGGCGTGCCGGTCGTTGATGCCTTCCCCGATCCCGCGCTCAACGGTTTCCTGCGCGACGGCACGCTCTACGTAGCAGCCGACAATCCAACCGCGCAGGCCCTCACCGGTCTCGCGTTCGGGCAAGACGCGCTGCTCGCGCCCGTCGCGCATCTCACGCTCACGAATAGCGCGAGTCTGCGCGGCGACGCGACGCGCGACGGACTCGGCACGATCCTCGGCACGGCATTGACGCTCGGGCGCAACGGCCGCACCGCTGCTGATGCCATCACGCGCAATGTCCGCGTGACGATTGAAGGGCGCGCCGCGCCAGTGCATTCATTCAATAATGGCCAACTGCACATCTATGTGCCGAACGAAGTGGGCACAGGCGTGCGCTCGGTTGTCGTCTTCGTTGATAACACCGTGACGGCGGCCGACGACGTGAACATCACGACCGCAAATCCGGGTCTGTTCACCGTCAATAATACGGGCGCGGGCGAAGTCGTCGCATTGCTCTCATCGGGTCTGCGTTATACGCCGGGGCCGTTCTCCGCGCGCTTCGACAATCAACCGGCCGTCATCACGCTGCTCGGCACGGGCTGGCGCAACTCCGTGCCGGTCAGCGCAACCATCGGCGGGCGCGCAGCCGCCGTCGAGTACGCGGGCGCGGCCGGCGGTTTCCCCGGTCTCGATCAACTCAACCTG
>JANMAD010000435.1:0-7035 GCA_031359515.1 Acidobacteriota bacterium
CATTGATGTAAGCATCTCGACCGCGCCACTCACAGACGCTGCGGGGCAGACGACCGGCGTCGTGGCGCTCGTCGCCGACATCACCGAGCGCAAGCGGGCCGAGAATAATCTCTTACAGATGGCGGCGATCATCGAAAGCTCAGACGATGCGATCATCAGTAAGAACCTCAATGGCACGATCCTCAGTTGGAATCCGGGGGCCGAACGGCTCTATGGCTACACGCCCGCCGAAGCCATCGGGCAACATATGACGCTGCTGATTCCAGCCGACCGGCCGGACGAAGAGCCGCGGATCATCGAGCGGATCAAGCGCGGCGAGCGCGTGGATCATTACGAGACGGTGCGCGTGGGTAAGGACGGCACGTTGCGCGACGTATCGCTCACCATCTCGCCCGTGAAAGACCCGACAGGCCGCATCATTGGCGCTTCCAATATCGCCCGCGACATCACCGAGCGCAAGCGGGCCGCAGAGTCGCTCCGCCGGCAACGCGACCTGACCACGGCCATCACCAACAGTCTGGGCGAAGGCCTCATCGCCGTAGACAGGGAAGGGCGCGTCATTTTTGCGAACCCGGCCGCGGAGCGCATGTTCGGCTGGACAACGGACGAGTTGCGCGGGCGCGTCATCCACGAGATTGTGCATTACAAGCACGCTGACGGTTCGCCCTTTCCGATCAGCGAGTGTCCATTAGCGGCGGCGGTCAGCGCGGGCCGCGCCGTGCATAGCGAAGAGGATTTTTACGTCCGGCGCGACGGCACGCTCTTCCCCGTGGCCTACACGGCTTCGCCCATCATCTCCGACGGACAGATCGACGGCATGGTGCAGGCGTTTCAAGACATCACCGAGCGCAAGCGCACGCAGGCGACACAGAATTTTCTGAGCGACGCGACCACCGCGCTCGCCGCTTCGCTCGACTATCAACAGACGCTCAACCGCCTCGCGCGGCTCGCCGTGCCGTACTTAGCTGACTGCTGTCTCGTGGATATGAAGGACGATGAGACGGACGCGATTCAACTCATGGTGGTAGCGCACCGCGATCTGATGCGCGAGGAAGCATGGCGCGAGATGCGCCGGCGCTGGCCGTTCAAACCCGATGCGGATTACACGATCCCGAAGGTGCTGCGCACGGGCCGGCCGGAGATTTTTCCGGCGCTGACCGAGGAAATGCTACGCACGGTAACAAGCGACGAAGCACAGATCGAGACGCTCTTGTCGTTCGGCATCAAGTCCTCGATGATCGTGCCGCTCACGGCGCGCGGGCGCACGCTCGGCGCGCTCTCATTCATCAGCACCGAATCGGGCCGGCAATACGGCGCGGACGATCTCGCGCTCGCCGAAGAGTTGGCCCGTCGCGCCGCGCTCGCGATTGACAACGCGCGGCTCTACAACCGCGCACAAGCGGCGAACCGTGCGAAGGACGAATTTCTCGCCACGCTCTCGCACGAATTGCGCACGCCGCTGACACCCATCATCGGTTGGGTGCAGATGATAAACAACGCCGGCTTGGCCACGACCGATGTCAAACACGGGTTGGGCGTGATTGATAAAAACTCGCAGGCGCTTGCGCGCCTGATTAACGATCTACTCGACATGTCCGCGATCATCAACGGCAAGATGCGCATAGATCATCTGCCCGTCACCATTAACCACGTCTTGCAGGAAGCGGTCGAGACCGTGCGCCCTGAAGCCGGCCGCCGGCAGATCGAGATCGAGTTGACCACGTGCGACACGGACGGGCTGGTCGTCGTCTCCGGCGACCGCACGCGGCTCGGGCAGGTCTACTGGAATCTGTTGTCGAACGCGGTCAAGTTCTCCGAGGCGGGGGGGCGCGTGCGCGTCAGTTGCGCGACGGATGAACGAGAGGTGCGCGTCACGGTCGCGGACGAAGGCGGCGGCATCGAGCCGGAGTTTCTGCCGCACGTCTTCGAGCGTTTCCGGCAAGCGGACATGTCCACGACGAAGCCGCACGGCGGACTGGGGATTGGCCTCGCGCTCGTCAAGAGTTTCGTCGAGGCGCATGGCGGCACCGTCCGCGTCGAGAGCGGGGGCGCAGGCGCGGGCAGTCGTTTCACCGTCACTTTGCCGCGCTTGCAGTTGCCCGTGCCCGCGCCGCAGGCAACGCATAGCGTAGCGCCCACCGAGCCGCAAGCGACGAAAGGGCAGCCGCGCCTCCTGCTGATCGAGGATGCGCCGGACACGCTCGAACTTTTGCGCTTGACTTTTACCCGCCGAAACTATCAGGTCACGGCTTGTGCGACAGCCGAGACGGCGCTTGAAGTTGCCGCGCGCGAACACTTTGATATAATCATTTCCGATATCGGCTTACCACAGATAGACGGTTACGACCTGCTCGCACGACTGCGCCGGGCGCAGCCCCGCTTGCGTGCCGTGCCGGCCGTGGCCCTGACGGGCTACGCTGCCGCGCAGGACGTGGCCGCGGCCCGCACCGCAGGCTTCGCCGCCCACGTCGCCAAGCCGATTGATCCGATCACCCTCGCCCGTGTGGTCGAGGGGTTGTTGGCGCAGCGCGCCACCACGGAAGGTGTAGTATAAGCGAGCGTCGGGCCGCGCGTGTTTGCTCGCCCGGTGCAATGTCCGTCGCCGCTTGTCGTCCGTCTTAGTCCGTAGAAGGAGAAGTATTGATGATCGCCTCCTCCGTCCATATACCGTCTTTGGCCACTCTGTATGCTATCTCCGCCGCCAGTCGCTATAGCTTCGGCCAGCCGCAGACACCCGATGCCGCCGCCTTCGCAGGCATGAGCGGCGCGACCGAACAGCAGAAGCCGCGTGCGCTCGTCGTGGACGACGCGCCGGACGTAACGGAGATGATCGCGCTGCTATTGAAGTATGCGGGCTACGAGGTGACGACGGTCTATTCGGGCGAGCAAGCGCTCGCTGCCGCCCGCGCCGAACAGTTCGACGCGCTCATCTCCGACATTGGTATGCCGGGGATGAACGGCTACGAGTTGGCCGAGCAGGTGCGGGTCTTGCCCGGTTATCAGAGTGTGCCGATGATCGCCGTGACGGGCTTTACCATGTACGACGACCGCGACCGCGCCCTCACCTCCGGCTTCAACGCCTTTCTCACGAAACCGATCAGCCCCAACGATCTTATCAACCTACTCGCAGGTTTACGCAGTTGACTATGCGGGCCGCATAGGACGACTGCGGCCCCGCCCGTGCCCTCACGGAGCAAACATGGAGAGTAGCGGCGCACCAGACACGATTCTCATCGTCAACGATGCGCCTGAGCAATTGGCGCTGGCTGCCGCCGTGCTGCGGCAGGCAGGCTACGGCGTCAGCGAAGCGGCGGACGGGCGCGAAGCCCTAACGCTGGCGCGGCGCGAGCGGCCCGCCCTCATCATCAGCGATGTGGTCATGCCCTACGGCGACGGCATCGAACTATGCCGCGCGGTGCGCGCCGACAAGGGCCTGAGCCGCACGCCCATCTTGCTCTTGAGCGCGCAGCGCAGAGATGCCGGGAGCGCGGTCGAAGGACTGGCCGCCGGCGCGGACGATTACCTCGAAGCGCCTTACGAACCGCTCCGATTGGTCGCGCAGGTCGCGCGCCTCTTAGAGCGCGCCCGCGTCGAGGCCCACTACCGCGATCTGGTCGAGCAGACCAGCGACATCATCTACACGCACGATCTATCAGGTCGCCTGACGAGCATCAACGCCGCTGGCACGGTCTTCATCGGTCGCAAGCAGGAAGAGTTGCTCGGGCAACACGTCGGCGCAGTCTTTGGCCTCACCGACCCCGCCGCACAGATCGAAGCGGCCATCAGTTGGCTCAGGTGCGAGGGCACGCGGCAAGAGCAGTTGCCGGTGCGCGCCGCGAGCGGCGCAGTGCGCTGGCTTGAGCTCAACGAGTCGCTCATCTGCGACCGCGCCGGCACGCCCATCGGCGTGCGCGCCAGCGCCCGCGACATCACCAAGCGCAAACAGGTCGAGGCAGCATTGCGCCGCAGCGAAGAGCGCAACCGCGCGCTCATCGAGAGCGCCAACGACATCATCTATACGCACGACCTGATGGGCCATTACACTTCGCTCAACCGCGCGGGCGAGTTGTTGACCGGCTATACCCGGGCCGAATTGTGCCGCCTTGATTGGCGGCAACTTGTCGCCCCGGAGTATGCCGCGCGTACCGAACAGATGCTCGCGCGCAAACTCGCGGGCGAAGAGACGATCACGTTCTACGAGCTTGAGATCATCACGAAGTCCGGCCAGCGTGCGCCACTCGAAATCAGCACACAACTCATCCACGAAGACGGGCAGCCGGTCGCCGTGCTCGGCATCGGGCGCGACATCACGGAGCGCCGGCATGCCGAAACCGAGCGGCGCGCGATGCTCACACAGCAGGCCGAGATGGAAAAGATGCGCAGCCTCGGCCAACTCTCGGCCGGCGTCGCGCACAATTTCAACAACGTGCTGGCCGCCATCCTCGGCCGCACGCAACTGCTGTTGCGCACTGACCCTGACGAACGCCAGCGGCGCAGTCTGCAAGTGATCGAAACGGCCGCGCTCGACGCCGCCGAGATCGTGCGCCGCATCCAGACCTTTGCGCGCCACACGCCCGCCGCGCGCCCGCGCCCCGTTTCGCTCGCGCAACTCGTCACCGACGCGATTCAATTCACACGCACACGTTGGGAAGATGATGCACGTGCGCAAGGCTTGCACTACGACGTGCGCTTCGTTTCGGACTGCGCGGGCGCGGGCGACCTCGTCGCGGCCAACGCATCAGAGTTGCGCGAAGTTTTCGTCAATCTCATCTTGAACGCGCTCGAAGCGATGCCGGCGGGCGGGCGCATCGCGTGTCGCGAACGGCAGGAGGACGACCGGCTCGTCGTCGAAGTGACGGATACGGGCGGCGGCATCGCGCCGGAATTGCAGGCGCGCATCTTCGAGCCATTCTTCACGACGAAGGGGCCGCAAGGATCGGGGCTTGGTCTCGCCGTCAGCTACGGCATCGTGCAACAGCACGGCGGCACGCTCACCGTCATGAGCGCGCCCGGCGCAGGCGCGACCTTCACTTTAAGTTTCCCCGCGCACGACACGAAGGAAATGATGAATGCGGAATGATGAATTAAGAACAGGTTTTCATCCCGCCTGCATCATTCCTGTTCGTGCCTGTGTGGTTTGCTATGTTGCTATACCATAGCGATTAGATGCGACCGGATCGAACGAGCAACAGGTCAGTACCGCCTGCGGTAGCGGGCGGGTCGTGGTGACGTTAGCACCCGCCCGCTACCGCAGGCGGTACTGACGGTAGTCCCGCTCAAGCGAACACATGAGGCATCTGGCATGGAGAATGTGAGTCCGACCGACGCGCCGCCCGCGCTTGCGCCTGCCGCCGAAGCGCGGACAGCGGCGGCGAGCGCGGCGCGTGTGCGTTACGTCTATTTGTTGGCGGGCGCGTGCTTGATCGGCTTGGTCTTCTGGTGGCTGCAATTTTCCACCGCGGCCGTCTGCTGCGGCGACTTCGACGGCTATTATCATATCAAGTGGAGTCAGACGCTCTGGCAAGCGGCGCGCACGGGCCACTTCCCGCCGCGCTTTACGTGGCTGCCGCTCACGACGTTGAATGCGCGCGACTACGTCGATCACCATCTGTTTTTTCACATCCTCGAAATCCCCTTCACGTGGTTTCGCGATCTACGGCTTGGCGCGAAAGTCTCGGCCGCGCTCTTCGGCGGTTTGGCCGTCTTCGCTTGCTACTGGCTCACGTTTCGCTATCGCATACGCTATCCTTTCGTCTGGCTCTTTGCGTTGCTCGGCGCGTCCGCGCCGTTCCTCTATCGCATGAACATGACGAAGGCGATGAGCGTCTCGGTCGTCTTGCTCGTCGTCGGCATTCATCTGCTCTTTCAACGCAAGTACGTGTGGTTGTTGCCGCTCGCTTTCATCTTCACCGAGGCCTACGACATGTTCGTGCTGCTCGGCGTGGCGGTCGCCATCTGGGTCGTGGTCGAGGCATGGAGCGAGCGCCACATCTCCTGGCCGTCCGCTGCGAAGATGGCGGTCTACACGCTCGGCGGTATCGCGCTCGGTCTCGTTATCAATCCGTACTTCCCGCACAACATCCGGCTGCTCTGGGAGCATGCGTTGATGAAGGTCACGAAGTCGGGCTTCAAAGTCGCGGTCGGCAACGAGTGGTATCCGTATGACAGTTGGGACTTCTTGCGCAACTCGGTCGTCGCCTGCGCCGCCATGATCACGGGCTACATCGCGTTTCATTGGGAGGAGCGTAAACGCGCCGCGCGCCCGCTCTTCTTGCTCATTTTCGCGACCGTCCTGCTCGTCGCCAACGCGCGTTGGCGACGCTTCGCCGAATACTGGCCGCCGTTCGCCGTGCTGTTCGCCGCCTTCGCCGTGCAAGCTGCGCTGCTGCGCGCCCACGCCTCCTACGGCCAATTGCCGGCAGATGTGCAGGACGAATTGCAACCATATCTCGACAGCAACGAGACGCCGGTCGAGCGTGCCGCCGCCGCGCGCCACGAAGACTTGGGGCTAATCGTCGCCACCGTCGCCGCGCTCGTGCTGGGCACGGCGATGGTCTTCGCGGTGTACGGCGAGACGAAGGAGATCAAGGACAGCGCACCGCCCGACAGTTATCGCGCCGGTCTCGTATGGTTGCAGCAGCACGTGCCGGCGGGCGAGACTGTTTTTAATACCGACTGGGATGACTTCCCGAAACTGTTCTACTACGATCCGACGCACGCTTACATCTCCGGTCTCGATCCGACTTATCTGTACGACGCGAACCCGGAGCTGTCGAAACTCTATGAACAGATCACGCTCGGCAAAGAGAGCGATCCGGGGCCACTCATCCGTGACCGCTTCGGGGCGCGCTACGTCTTCACCGACAACGAGGATGTGCATGATGATTTCTACAACGCCGCGCTCGATAGCGGTTGGTTCGACGAGGTCTATACGGACGACAATTGCACCATCCTGCACATACGCGACGAGAAGGGCCCGCCGCCGGCCGATAAGAACAATGACAACAACAGCGTGCAACCTAATGACACGAATAC
>JANMAD010000255.1:0-10309 GCA_031359515.1 Acidobacteriota bacterium
CGCGAAGTCGAGAGCGGGCGCACGACCCAAACGCTCGCCGGGCATAGCAACTTCGCCTACGGCGTGGCCTTTAGCGCGGACGGCACGCGGCTCGTTTCCGGCGGGCGCACGATCTGGGATTTGACAACCGGGCGCGGCGTACGCACCGTGGCCGGAGTGGCCGAACCGCTCGGACTGTTGAGCCGCGACGGTCGTCTGCTCGCAGCCGTCACTATCGGCGATAGCCGCGTCGCGCTCTACGACACAAGCACGCAACGCCGTCTCTTCACGCTCGAACCGGTGGGCGCGGGCGATCCGCCGACGCTGAAAGTTGCGCAACCCACCGCACGGCGCACGGCAAAGTTCGCCGTGCAACCGCCGGCCTTTAGTCCCGACGGACGACTGCTTGCCACCACATACTACGAGACCGGCGACAGCAGTCAGGACGAGCCGCCGCCGCAGATCGATGCGAAGGCCGCGCAGAAGGCCCAGAAAGAGATGCTCAAGAACATGAGCAAGAATCCGGCCGCGGCCATGCAGGCTTACAATGATGCAATCGCCAAAGCGAGCGGGCGCAGCGATAGTCTGGCGAATCAGATCAAGCTGTGGGACACGCAGACCGGCCGCGAGGTGCGCACCATCAACGTGCCGAGCGGCAATGCTTACATCCCGACGCACATCAAGGAAGCGCGCTTCAGCGCCGACGGCCGCGCGCTCGCCGTCCTAACACACAACAGTCCGACCGTCACGCTTTGGGACGTGAGCACAGGGGCGCAAGTCGGCGTCATCGGCGCGCCGCCCGCTCCGCCGCCCGCCGCCAACAATCCTTACGGACTGCCAAACATGCCCGGCATGGGACAAATGCCCGGCGGCGGGCAGGCGGAAGTCTCCGCCGTCGCCTTCAGCGCGGACGGGCGCGTGGTCGCCGTCGGCGGCAAAGAGAGTCAGGGCGGCGGGTTTGATATGACGAGCATGATGAGCCAAGTGGGTGCGTTGATGAAGGACCCGAAAGCGGCCGCCAAGATGAGTCCGGACGCGCTCCAACAACAGATGCTCAAGCAGATGCAACAGACGACGACCGCCGGCACGCTCAAACTTTACGACGCCGCGACGGGGCGCGAGTTGAATTCGTTCGCGGGTCACGCAAGCGAAGTCAAAGCTATCGCGTTCAGCCCCGACGGCCGTCTGCTCGCGTCCGCCGCCGCCGACAACGCGATCAAGCTCTGGGATGTGCGCGCCGGGCGTGAGCTAGCCACGCTCAACAGGCATACAAGCGAGATCAATTCGCTGGCCTTCAATCCCGACGGTAGCCTGCTCGCCTCTGCGAGTAATGACGGCAGCACGCTGCTCTGGGACACGCGGCAGGGCAAACAACTGGCCACGCTCGTCTCGCTCTACGACGGCGACGAATGGCTCGTCGCCACACCCGACGGTCTGTTCGACGGCTCGCCCAAAGCTTGGAATCAAGTCCTCTGGCGCTACGACGAGAACACGTTCAACGTCGCGCCCATCGAATGGTTCTTCAACGAGTTCTTCTATCCGGGCTTGCTCGCCGATCTCACGAGCGGCAAACGGCCGCGCGCGGCGCAGAACTTCGCCGACAAGGATCGCCGCCAACCGCAAGTGCTGATCACGCTCGCTGACGCAAGCGCGGGCGGCGCGCCCATCACGACGCGCAATGTTCGTGTCAAAGTCGAGGTGCGCGACGCCGCGCCCGACGCGACGCACACGGCGGGCAGTGGGGCGCGCGACCTGCGGCTGTTTCGCAACGGCTCGCTGGTCAAAGTCTGGCACGACGATGTGCTGCAAGGACAACCATCAGCCGTCGTTGAGACGACACTACCGCTCGTCGCCGGTGAGAACCGGCTGACGGCTTACGCCTTCAACCGCGACAACGTGAAGAGCCGCGACGCCAACTTGGCCGTCACCGGCGCGGACACACTCAAACGCGCGGGCACGGCCTACGTGCTGGCTATCGGCATCAACGAGTACGCCAACGCGCAATACAATCTGCGTTATGCCGTGCCCGATGCGCGCGAGTTTGGCGCGGAGGTCGAACGCCAACAGACGAAGTTGGGCGGCTACGCCCGCGTCCAGGTCGTCACGCTGCTTGACCGCGAGGCGACGAAGGCCAACATCATGGCCGCGCTCATGAAACTCGCCGCCGACACGCAGCCCGAAGATGAAGTTATTGTCTATTTCGCCGGGCACGGCACGGCGCACGAGAATCAGTTCTATCTCATCCCGCACGATCTCGGTTACACCGGCAGTCGCACCAAGCTCACGGCCGCCGCGCTGCAAAGCATTCTCGCGCACAGCGTCTCGGACAAAGAGCTTGAAGCGGCGTTTGAGGGCGTGAATGCCGCGCAACTCATGTTCGTGATTGACGCCTGCAACTCCGGGCAGGCGTTGGATTCGGAAGAGAAGCGGCGCGGGCCGATGAACTCGAAGGGCCTCGCCCAGTTGGCTTACGAGAAGGGCATGTACATCTTGACGGCCGCGCAGAGTTTTCAAGCGGCGCAGGAGGCGGCGCAGGTCGGGCACGGCTTGCTGACTTACGCGCTCATCGAAGAGGGCTTGAAGCAGTCAATGGCGGATGCCGAACCGAAAGACGGCGCGGTGCTGGCGCGTGAGTGGTTCGACTACGCCGTGCAGCGCGTGCCCGCGATGCAGGTCGAGAAGTTGAAGCAAGCGCGCGATCTCTCGTTCGTCGAGGGCGAGGAGCGCGGCATAGATTTAATGAAGCGCGTCGCGCAACGACCGCGCCCCTTCTACCGTCGCGAGCTTGAAGCGCAACCGCTCGTCGTCGCGCGCCCCTGAGCAAACTACAGCGCGTCGCCGATGATGCGGGTCAACTCTTCGGTCGCGCGGCGGGCGCAGGCGCGTGCGTCCTCGTCGGGCAGTTGCTTGATGTATTGCAACGGGTGATAGACGATTTCGACGCGGCCGATGAAGCGCGGCCAGCGTCGCCCGCGCGGCCAAACTTTTTGCCCGCCGCGAATCGTCACCGGCAACACGGGCGCGTCCGCTTCGAGCGCGATGCGCGCCGCGCCCGCCTTGAACTTGTGCATCTCGCCGTCCGCAAAGGCGCGCCCGCCTTCGGGAAAGATGACGAGCGCGCCGCCCTCGCGCAGCCATTGTAGCGAACGCCGGATCGCGCGCGGATCGCCGCGCTCGATCTGCAACGGCCACGCGCCGAGCAGACGCATCAACGTGCCCACCACGGGCCAATTGAAACTCACGTCCCACGCGAGATAACGCAACTGTCGCTTG
This sequence comes from Acidobacteriota bacterium, assembly GCA_031359515.1. Taxonomy (GTDB): domain Bacteria; phylum Acidobacteriota; class Blastocatellia; order Pyrinomonadales; family Pyrinomonadaceae; genus QHXQ01. The sequence continues at coordinate 3,253 of JANMAD010000255.1, forward strand.
ACCGGCACGGAGAGCCAGAACGGATCGATGTAGGTCTGATGATTGGCCGCGATGATCAGACCACCGCCGCGCGGGATGTTTTCCGTGCCGACGTAACGCATGCGCCAGCACAGCCGAAAGAGCGTGCCCAGCACTACGCGGAGCAACTCCATCGCCCAACCGGGCAAGAGAAACGGCGCACGCTCATCTTGCGTGCGTTGCCCGTCCTCTTGGCGCGAGGTGTCTGTGCGCGTCTCGCTCACGCGTCGCGCGCCTCCCCGGCCTGCGCTTCCGCTGCCAGCGGCGCGTCCGTTTCCCGTTCGCGCCACGCCGCGCTTAAACGCGCGACGACCTCGCCCGGATCGCGCGCCTGCGGGCCGGCGGTCTCATCCGCCGCCACGAGCGGGCGCAAGGACTGCAAGCCTGTCACCGTCAACTCTTCCCACCAATCGGGCACGTCGCGCTCGCTCAGCACATCGTCGTGCCAACGCTCGCAACGCGCGCAGGTGAAGCCGCGAAAGACGTGCGCCTCTTGTTTGGTCAGCCCGATGCGGTTGCGCTCGCGGCAACGCTCATCAGCGCAATGCCGCTCGATCTCGACGAGCAACACTGCGCGCGGGAAGACAAGTTGTCGTTTACGCTCCGGCATAGCTACGTGATCAAATCCAGCGGCCATTCGCGATCAAGAAACTCAAGATGCAAGCGCGGGATACTGTCCGTGCCCATGCGACAACCGCGCACAATGGCCAGCACTGCCAACGTATAACGCGCGCTCCGCACACGCACGAAGCGGCCGCGCGCGACCGTCAGCGTAGTGAACACGGATGTGCCGTGCCGGCTGATATTCTCCGTCACGGTCTGTTCGCTCGCCTCGATCTGTCCGCGCTCGTCCAGCACTTCGATGATCACTTCCACCGGCAAACTCAGGCGCGTTTCACGCTCTGCAGGCGCGGACGGCGCAAGCGCCTGTTCGCTCACGCGCCACAGGTCTTCGCTCGGCGTGCTGGCCGCGATCTCGTAAAGTGTGGCCGGATTAGCGATAAAACTTGCCGGCGGGCGTTTACCGACGAACGCCACGCCCAACGCGAAGCGGGGCAAGCTGGCTGCATCCGGCGGCGGCATGACACTGATGCGGCGCACCAGTGCCCACACCCGATACTGATCTTCTACGTGATCGAAGCAGCGCAACTGGCGCGGCATCGGCAGTGTCAAATGCACGAGCCGCCCGCGATCCACCGGCCGCGCGAGACTAAAGCGCGCACCGAACGGCGTCAAGTCGAGGACGCGCGTCACCTCCGTCCACTCCTCCGCCGGCCCCTCGCGCACCGTCACGCGCGCGGGTAGTTCGAGGCGCACGCGCTCGCGCTGGCGTAGATTTTTTCCGTCCGCTTTCATCGCCTGTTTGACCGTCAGTCAGCCTGCACTATGCCGCAATATATTGTGCCCGCAAACAGTTGCCCAAACTGCTGTGCGAAACACCGCGAAAGTCTTGCAAAATCAAGACTTTCGCCCCTTATAAACGGTTGCGAAAATGCCCTTTTCAAGCTACAATATCTCGTACTTCGCGCCGTCCGGTTTTCCCTGCGGCGCAGTACGCACAAACAGGAAATTTTGAGCAGTTGAAAGACCCCGCACAGGGGTTTCGCGCGCAGGCTGCACACCTGCATTCGTGCCCTGAATGTCAGCTTGCTGAACCGCACTGGATTGTGGGATGGCGCGAAAATCGTCAGCGCGTATGCGGCGCGCGGCTAACGTTGAGCTGCACCGGCCCGCGCGGGCCGGCGACCCGTTTGGCATTGTACCGGAAAGGTTAGTTGATGGAAACACTCGAGCATAATTACGTCAATATCGAAGAAGAGATGCGGCGGTCGTATCTCGACTACGCCATGTCGGTCATCATCGGCCGCGCGCTGCCCGACGTGCGCGACGGCTTCAAGCCCGTCCACCGGCGCGTGCTGTGGGCGATGAACGAGCTAGGCAATCAATATAACAAGTCTTACAAAAAGAGCGCGCGTATCGTGGGTGACACTATCGGCAAATATCACCCGCACGGCGATTCGGCCGTCTACGATACCATCGTGCGCATGGCACAAAACTTCTCGATGCGCTATCCGTTGATTGACGGGCAGGGCAACTTCGGTAGTGTTGATGGCGACTCGGCTGCGGCCATGAGGTACACGGAAGCACGCATGGCGCGGCTCACGACCGAGATTCTCGCGGACATTGAAAAAGAGACGGTTGACTTTCAGCCGAACTACGACGAGAGCTTGAGCGAGCCGAAGGTGTTGCCGACGCGCGTGCCGAACCTGTTGCTCAACGGTTCGGGCGGTATCGCCGTCGGGATGGCGACCAACATCCCGCCGCACAATCTCGGCGAGATCGTGGACGCCACCATCGCGCTCATCCGTAAGCCCCATACCAAAGAAGAAGAGTTGTTGAAGATCGTGCCCGGCCCCGACTTCCCGACCGGCGGTTTCATCTACGGGCGCGAAGGCATCAGGCTGGCGTACACGACCGGGCGCGGCATCATCCAGATGCGCGCACGCGCCGGCATTGACCGCATCGGGCGCGGGCAGACCGAGCGCGACGCGATCATCGTCACCGAGATTCCCTATCAGGTGAACAAGGCGCGGTTGATCGAGCGCATTGCCGAGTTGGTCAACGAGAAGAAGCTTGACGGCATCTCCGACCTGCGCGATGAATCGGATCGCAACGGCATGCGCATCGTCGTCGAGCTCAAGCGCGACGCCGTGCCGCAGATCGTGCTGAACAAGCTCTATAAGATGACGCCGATGCAATCGAGTTTCGGCGTCATCAATCTCGCCATCGTCAACGGGCAGCCGCGCGTGCTGACGCTCAAGCAGATGCTTGAGGCGTTCATCGAATTCCGCCGCGAGGTGGTGCGCCGCCGCACCGAATATGATCTGCGCAAAGCCCGCGCCCGCGCGCATATTTTGGAAGGCTTGAACAAAGCGATTGACGCGCTCGACTACATCATCCCGACGATACGCAACGCCGGCTCGGTGGACGAAGCGCGGGCGTGGCTGACGGGCGACTTCGGAGCAATGACGCAGACGAAGGCGTGGAAGGGTGTGCCCGCAGACCTGACGCTCGCCGGCTTCATCAGCAAGTTGCAAAAGGTCATCAAGCGTTTGGAATTTTCCGACGCGCAGGCGCAGGCCATTCTCGATCTGCAACTGCGTCGCCTGTCCGCGCTCGAACGGCAAAAGATTTTGGACGAGTACGAAGGGATCATTCGCCTGATCGCGGAGTTGGAAGAGATTCTCGGCAACGATCAATCCTTGCGCCACGTCATCGTCAAAGAGCTCGAAGAGGCGCGCAAGAATTTCGCCGACGAGCGGCGCACGCAGATCATTGACGAGGGCGTCGAGCTATCCATTGAGGACATGATCGCCGACGAGGACGTGGCCATCACGGTCACGAAGAACGGCTATGTCAAGCGCACGCCCGTCACCACTTATCAACGACAGGGGCGCGGCGGCAAGGGCCGCTCCGGCGCTTCGACGGGGAAGAACGACGATTACGTCGAGCATCTGTTCATCGCTTCGACCCACTCGTACCTGATGGTCTTCACCGACGACGGGCAGGTCTACAAGTTGAAGGTGCATGAGCTACCGGACGCGCTGCCCTCGGCGCGCGGCAAGGCGTTCGTCAATCTGATCAATGTGCCGACCACGCGCAAGATCGCGGGCGTCGTGCCCGTGCGCGAGTTCGCCGCCGGGCGCTACGTCGTGATGGTCACGCGGCAGGGCGTGATCAAAAAGACTTCGCTCGCCGAGTTTCAGAACATCCGCTCGAACGGCATCAACGCCGTCAACGTGGACGAGGGCGACGAACTGCTCGACGTGATTTTGACCGACGGCACGAAGCGCATCCTGATCGCGACGCACGACGGCATCGCTATCCGCTTCGATGAAACGGACGTGCGCGGGATGGGGCGCGCGGCGCGTGGCGTGCGCGGCATCGCGCTGCGCAAGAACGATTACGTCGTCGCCGTCTGCGCCGTCTCCGCCGAAGACAACGAGCGCATGCTCTCTGTCTCCGAACAGGGCTACGGCAAGCAGACGAAGATTTCGGACTACCGCCTGCAAACGCGCGGCGGGCGCGGCGTCATCAACATGAAGACCACGGCCAAGACCGGCAAGGTCGTCGCGGTCTTCGCCGTCGAGGATGATTCCGAGATCATGATCATCACCCAGCACGGCAAGCTCATCCGCATCGAAGCGAACGACATACGTAAGACCGGCCGCTCGGCTTCGGGCGTGCGCCTGATCAAGACCGACGGCGGCGACATGGTCACGAGCGCGTCGCTGCTCGATGCGGCCGCGGAGGTGGAGATCGTTGGCGCATTAACGGAATAAGGCGCACAGCAGGTAGGCAAACTAACAAACGCGCGCACGTCAACACGTGCGCGCGTTTGTTTTATTTGATCTTAGTCGCGCTGATCTTCTGGCCCGCTTGTTCCAGCAGCAAACCCGTTACTTGCCCCTGCGCGTCGCGACTGAAGGTCACGCGCGCATTGGCGATTTTCAGGAAGAAGACGGTGGACGATTCGGGGAACAACTCGATCTTTGACTGCCCGGCCGTCTGCGCCATTAAATGCCCGTCTTCATTGGTGATAGTGAAGGTTAAACCCGGCGTCAGTTGATATTGCCCGACATAAGAGTCGAGCGTTTTGGCGTCGAGCGTGATCTCTTTATGGGCTACCGGCGGCTCGTATTTTTCGCCGAAGACGATAGCGGTAATGTCCCGCGCGATCTCGGACAGGCTGCCGGCGGCATCTTCCAGATTCGCCATCACGACGACGGCGTAATGCCGTTCCGGCAGCATGTAGAGCAACGTCGAGACACGTTGTTGCGCGCCCGAGTGCGCGATGATCTGCCGCCCCGCTTGTGCCGCAACGCCCCAGCCTAAGCCATAGTTGGTCTCCTTACCGTCGCGCGTCTTCTGCCGCGTCCACATCAACGTCAACGTCTCCGGTTTGACGAGTGCGCCCTGTTGCAAGGCGATAGCGAAGCGCGCGAGGTCTTCGACCGTCGAGGCCAAGCCTCCGGCGGGAATCTTGTAGCTGGTGTCGAGCAAACCGGAGTTGCGCAACTCGCCGCCCGCGCTCTTTTGATAACCTTGCGCGCGATTAGGAATGATGGTGAAGAGATCGTCCACGCGCATCTGCGCCATGTTGGCCGGTTGGAAAATATTCGCGCGCACGTAGTCCGCGTACTTCATCCCACTCGCGCCTTCGACCACACAGCCAAGTAAGGTGAACCCGTAACTGGAATAGAGATATTTCGTGCCCGGCTCGTGCAGCAAGGGATCGGCTTTGAATACGTCGAGCGCATCCACGATGCTCGCATAATGATGCGTGATCTCCGTGTCGTCGCCGTTCGCGTGATAATGGCGGACACCGCCGAGATGACCGAGCAACAGGCGCGCGGTCACGGGCCACTGCTTCTGCGGAAAGGCGGGGCAATACTTTTGCACCGGCGCGTCCAAATCCAGTTTGCCACGCTCGAATAATTGCATGACGGCCGTCGCCGTGATCGGCTTGGAGATCGAAGCGAGCCGATAGACCGTCGCCGCCTTGGCCGGCACGTTGTTCTCTATGTCGGCCAACCCGTAGCCGTTCGCCCAACGAAGTTGCCCATCGGTCACGAGCGCGACCGACAACCCCGGCACGTTATCCCGCGCCATCACGTTCCTGATAACCGTTTCGATCTGCTGTAGTTGCGCGGGCGGCGCGGGCGCGGGTGTCTGCGCGCGGAGCGGCACGAAGGTCAGCAGCAACAAGATGCTGCCGAGACTAGCCAGCGGTTTTCGTCGGATCATTTATCCCTCCTACCCGTGCAGAGAATTTCCGCTATCGCCCCACCCGGCGGCCACCCTGCCTGCGCGCAGCAGGCAACTATCAAGGCAAGGAAAGATGAAAGAGATGGTGTCAGGCAGGCGGCGCGTCTATTGAACCCATTTGCCTTATTGCTGCTGCTCGAATCCTTTGCCAAAGCGTTGGATGCGTTGCTGAATTTCCGCCACAATTTCACGCAAAGAGATTTGATCGGTTTCGCTGACGTGATTTGCTAACTCCATGAACAAAGGCTCTACATTTGGTCGGTAATCGTGGAGTAGGGTTGCTATATCATTCTCATACAGACTCACGCGGGTAAAGTTTCCCTGCCGATATAGGGATGGAAGCGCGTACAGCTTGAGGATTAGTAAGCCTTCGACTGTGGCACACGGAATCTCATGTTCGATGAATTGCTGGCTGATAGCATATTTCTGCTGCACTCTGGCGAAGAGAGGATTACTGGTTAATAGAACATCAATCTGTAAGTCATTAAATTTCCCGCGCGCAAAATCGGCGTCGTGGTTGATGACTGTAATCTCCGTTAAATTCTCTAACGAGGACAGCGCCATAATGAGATCAATGTCCTCCGTATTTCGTCCTTCGATATATTGGAGCAACGCGATTCCGCCAACGAGCAAATAAGCTATCTTGCGCTCACCAAGCAAAGTGAAGAGGCGGTTAACGCTTTGAATAAGATCATCGCTATTCACTTGATTTTCATGCCACTTCCTAAAATTAAAGAGCGCCGCATTTCTGACAACATGCCCGATATTAATCCTGTTTTTGACATCAGCAGTTGTCATCCTTACCTCCCAAAAGAATTTTACAGGTATCAATGAATAGATGCCAGACGATTATATTCTGTTACGCTGGGAGCAGCCACATAACTATAATTAGACGTGCTGATCGCTAGCATTGCTGACGCCCATTTCGCCGCCTGATCTGCCGTGGTGCCAACTGCAAGCAATCTGCACTCATAGCTCACTCGTCGAGCAACTCTGCGGGCGCGCCTTCGCCTGTGACCCAGACCTCGCCGTCCTCGTAGAACTCTTTCTTCCAGATCGGCACGGTGCGCTTCAGTTCTTTGATGGCCCATTCGCAGGCGGCGAAGGCGGCGCGGCGATGCGGCGCGCTGACGCTGATGATGACGCTAGTGTCGCCGATCTCCAGCCGGCCCGTGCGGTGGACGATGCCGATGTGCGTGATGTCGAACTG
>JANMAD010000256.1:0-25285 GCA_031359515.1 Acidobacteriota bacterium
ACAATTCTTCTCCTCCACTTCTCTCAGCGAGTTTTCGCGGGCTGCGCCACGTTCGTGGCGACGGCGTTGATAGTGATCGAGCCGCTGGTCAAACCGGGCGCTGACGCAACGAGCGTGAGCCGACCTTTAGGCGCAGCAGCCTTGAGCAGCGCAAAGCAACGGCCTTGATAAGCGCGCCGTGCGGTCGCCTGAAAAGGTTCGTGGCTCGCATTGTCCGCGCTATCTACGGCCGCGATCCGGCCGGGGCCTGTGATTGTGAAGCTGATGAGATCGCCCGCGTTGGGTACGAGCGCGCCGTTCGCATCAACGACTGTAGCTGTGACGTAAGCGACATCATCCCACGTGGGCGCGAGCGTGTTGCGGTCAACCGCGAGCATGATCTTCGCGGGCTGGCCGGCGGTGCGTAGCTCGTGTGTGGCGACGACGCGGCCGCCGTTCAGGCCGACAGCCTTGAGCGTGCCCGGCTCGAAGGGCACTTTCCAGTTGCGCGGCGCGTCGTCGCCGGGGCGCGGCTTCGTGCCGAGCGATTTGCCGTTGAGGAACAACTCAACCTGTTCGCAGTTGCTATACACCTCGACGTTCTCTTCATGCGGCGCGTGCTCGCGCGGTGTCCAGTCGGAGAACAAAACCTGCGGGCGGCGTTCCTCCGTCGGATTGTAGCCGGGGTCTGTGGGCAACTTCGGCGTGGGCGCGACGCGGCGTGCTACGTAAACCATCGGCTCCGCGCTCCACCAACTCTGCCGTTGAAAAGCGAGCGGGCGCGGCGTGCCCGTGCGATCAATCAGTCCCGAGTTATAAGCGACGGTGGGCCACTGCGGCGATTCGCCGATGTAGTCAATGCCCGTCCAGAGAAACTGCCCGGCGTAAGGCGGGTTGTCGCGCAGCGCCAGCCAGATCGTGCGGTCGTGCCCGTTCTCCGTGCCGAGTATCTTGCGCGTGGGCTTCTGCTGATGCGCGGCGAGGATTTCGTTCTCACGATAGTTCTGCCCGACCACGTCCAACAGATCGGCTAGCCCATTGTCATAATCGTGACTCACGTTCGGCCGGAAAAGCGCCTGTGTGACGGGACGCGATGGATCATTCTCGTGGAAGGTTGCGACCAGCGAAGTCAGAATCTGTTTGGCCAACTCGGCCTTCGGCGTGTCGTGAATCTCATTGCCGGTACTATAGACGATGATGCTCGGATGATTGCGGTCGCGCCGGACGGTGTCGCGCGTATCAACGAGCGACCAATCTTTGAAGTAGAGATGATAGTCGTAAGGGTTTTTGGCGACCGTCCAGCAGTCGAACATTTCGTCCATGACGAGCAGTCCCATGTGGTCGCAGAGGTCTAGGAATTCGGGCGCGGGCGGATTGTGCGCGGTGCGGATTGCGTTGACACCAAGCTGCTTGAGCAAAGCGAGACGCCGCGCCCACACGCTCAAGGGCACGGCCGCGCCGAACGCGCTCCCGTCGTGATGCAGGGCGACACCCTTGAGCTTGAAGTTGCGGCCGTTGAGCCAGAAGCCTGTGGCCGGCTCGAAGTGAGCATCACGAATGCCAAAGGTCGTCGTCTCGTCATCAAGCGTGCTGTTGTCAGCCCGCACTCGTGTGACGACTTGATAGAGGTTGGGCTGCGCAATATCCCAAAGCTGCGGCGCTTCGACGGCGATGTCCTGCCGGAAGTCGGCAGACTTGCCGGCCGGCACGGTCTGCGCCGTGGTCGCGACGGTCTGCACGATCTGCCCGCGCGGATCGCGCAATGTGATTTGCAGCGCAACGTTGCGCGATTGATCGGATTGATTGACGACGTTGCTCTCGACGCGCACTGTTGCGCGTTCGGCTGCGACTTCAGGTGTGGTGACGAACGTGCCCCAATGCTCAATGTGGACAGGGTCGGTGACGATCAGACGCACGTGCCGATAAATTCCTGCGCCAGTGTACCAACGCGACGCGGGCTGGCCTGTGTTGTCCGCGCGGACGGCGAGCAGGTTGTGTTTGTTACCGAAGTTCAGATGTCCGGTCAACTCGTAGCGAAAACTAACGTAGCCGTAGGGCCGATGGCCTAGTTGGAAGCCGTTAAGCCAGACATCGCTGTTGGCCATGATGCCGTCGAAGTCTATAAAGACACGACGCTGCGCATAGTTTGCGGGCAGCGTGAACTGCTTGCGATACCAGCCGACGCCAGCGGGCAGAAAGCCGCCTGCGCCGCCCGTGGGATTATCCTTGGCGAACGGGCCTTCGATGCTCCAATCGTGCGGCACGTCGAGCTTGCGCCACGCGGCGTCATTAAAGTTCGGTTGATCGCCGCCCGTCGCGTCACCGTTGAAGAAACGCCAATCGGCATCGAAGGATGTCGTGACGCGCACTTGGGCCGGCGGCGACGGCGCGGGCGCTGTCATGCCAGCAGCGCGACGGTTAAGCGTGCCAGCCAGTAAAGTCACGCATGCGACCCAGACAAAGAGTTGTTGGCGGCGTGTCCGTCGGATCATTTCGTCTTCGCTTTCTCGTTGGCCCTTGGCGTATTCCGCCGCACTGTAGGGGCAGACCTGCGTGTCTGCCCCGGCGATACATCGCAGACACGGGGCAGACACGCAGGTACTGCCCCTACACAAATCAAATTTGATCTAGGTCGCGCGCCTTTCTATTGCGCAGGCCAAAACTGTGACTCCGTATGCGCCGCGCGCAAAATCTGTTCGATGTGCCGGACGATCTCCGGCCGACTGGCAGCAAGGTTGTGCGTCTCGCCCACGTCCGTCGCAAGAGCATAGAGTTCGACAGGCTGGTTGTTGCCTTTACGCACGCCCTTCCAATTGCCCCACCGCACGGCCTGTGCAAACGCGCCCTCGTGAAACTCCCAGTAGAGATATTCGTGGCCCTGCTGGCGGCGGCCGAACAGCGCCGGTAGCATCGAGCGACCATCAAGTCCGGTCGGCGGCGAAGTGTCGGCGACGGCCGCAAGCGTCGGCAGCACATCCCAGCCGGCCCACACTTGCGCGCTCACCAGTCCGGGCTTAATCATGCGGGGCCAACGCACGATCATCGGCTCGCGTATGCCGCCTTCGTATAGCTCGCGCTTGATACCGCGAAACGGGCCGTGGCTGGCGAAGAAGTTCGGATCGAAGCCGCCCTCGTCCGGCCCCTGCGGGCCGTTGTCGCTGTTGAAGAACACAATCGTGTCGTTATCCAGCCCAAGCTCTTGCAGCAGCGCGAAGAGTTTGCCGATGTCCGCGTCCAGTCGCGTGACCATCGCGGCGTAGTTCTTCTCCTGCGGCGGCCAATTCTCATTCGTGTAAGGCGCATCCGTCGGCACTTCCAGCCCGTTGCCCGTCGCCCTGCCCAACTCGTTATTGGCGTGCGGGATGGTGTAAGCCAGATAGAGGAAGAAAGGATGACTACGCTCGCGGCGAATGAACTCGACGGCTTCGTTGGTGAAGAGATCATGCGAGTACGTGCCCTTCGGCAGCGGCACGCGCTCTTGGTTGCGCCACAGATAGTCCGGGTAGTAGTTGTGCGCGTGGTTCTGATTTAAGTAGCCGAAGAAATAATCGAACCCTTTGCGGTTCGGGATGCCGGTGGTGTCCGGCTCACCCAAGCCCCACTTGCCGATGATGCCGGTGGAGTAACCGTGCGCCTTGAGCACTTCGGCGACGGTCACATCTTGCGGCCGAAGCGGCAGACGCGTCGCCGCCGGCCCCGTCTGACCGGGCACAGGCACTTGCGTCGTGTTCCCGCGCACGTAAGCATGACCTTGATGCAGTCCGGTCAGCAAACTCGCGCGCGATGGCGCGCAGACAGGAGCGCCGGCATAAAAATTGTCGAAGCGAATTCCTTCCCGCGCCATGCGATCCAGTTGCGGCGTGCGGATCCGCTTCTGTCCGTAGCTGCCCAGATCGCCGTAGCCCAGATCGTCTGCGAGGATGAAGATAATGTTCGGCTTACGCTTCGCCGCGCGCGTGTGTCCCGGCAGTACCAGCAGCACGCACAGAGACAGACTCAGCAAGAGCGTTAGTATTCGTGGCATGATCGTGCTCACATTTCCTTGCTCGCGACCTGACGGCGGGCGCGCTTCATCAATCACTGACGCAACGAAAACCCAAGTTGTTTAGGCAACTGTCCGGGGTCGCATGGCTGCGTGCGGCGACGCGATAGTTCGTGCAATAGTTCTCGCTGCACATCCATGACCCACCGCGCAGCACGCGCTCCGTGCCCGCCGCCGGCCCCATCGGATTCATGCTCGGACTCCGCGCGTAAAACTCTTCATCAAACCAGTCGGCGCACCACTCCCACACGTTGCCCGCCGTGTCGAAGAGACCATGGCCGTTGGGCGGAAACTGCCCGACCGGCGCGCGCTCGATGTAGCCGTCCTCACCCGTGTTGCGCTCCGGGAAATGACCCTGCCACCAATTGGCGACCGGCTTGCCGCCAGGCCGCAACTCGTCGCCCCACGCATATCTCTTTCCAACCAAGCCACCGCGCGCGGCATATTCCCACTCGGCCTCGGTCGGCAGACGCTTGCCGGCCCACTTTGCATAAGCGGCCGAATCGCGCCAAGAGACCTGACACACAGGTTCGTCTGGCTTAGCCTGCATTTGCGGGCCGTCCGGGTGTCGCCAGTTTGCGCCGGCTATGTTTTCCCACGCTCCCGTCCTTATGTTGAAGACGCCAGACCAACCGAACCGCTCCGCATCGGTCTGATAGTTTGTCGCCGCGACGAATTTGGCGAACTCGGCAACCGTGACTTCGTGCGCGTCCATCCAGAAAGACTGCACCGCGACCTGATGCACCGGCGCTTCGTCGGGCATGTCGTCATCAGTACCCATCGAGAACGTGCCGCAGTTAATGAACACCATGCCCGGCCGCGCTGTGCTTGCAGACTTATCAGTCGCCGTCGCATTTGCAGCTTCAACCGGCGCGCGGGCTTGCAACTCGTGCTGCGCAGCGGCAGATGAATCCCCCGCGTGCGCACCATGCCCGCGATTGTTCGTCTCCGCGTGATACTGACTACACCCCTGTAGCGATAGCAGCACACACAGGCTGAAGCAGAGCCGCTGTGTGAGCTTGTTCATCATGCAGCCTGCATTAACGCTTGCCATCGGTCGGCCCCGGCCAATCGTCTGTGCGAAACGGCGTGGCGGGCAGCCCCGTCTCGTTGGTCAGGTTGGGATGCTTTGGGTTGTTGTTGAACGCATAACGCACGGCCAACGGTTGCGCGACGGCCGGCGACCAAACCTCGACGCGATCCCGTCCCCTAATCTTCGCTTCGGCCCAATGCCATTTGTGATCCGCGCCCGCGATGGCGAACTCGTCCAGCTTGTCGCCATCGCGGATGCGCAAGCCCCGACCAACATCGGCGAACGTGAGCACAACTTTCGGGCCGGCGAATTGCGCGCGGCGAAACATGGGGCCGGACTTTGTCAGCTTGCGACCGTAAACATCGGCGAGCGCCCACACGGCCATGCGATGGCCTACGTCGAGCTTGTCCTTCGGATGGATGTTGTGCGCTTCGCCGATGTCAATCGTCACGATGAGGCCGGTCTGCGGCGTGCTGACGACGGTGCGCCGCTGCGCCTCGCGCACGTGACTCCAAGCCTCGTCGGCCGGTTCGGCATTGGCATCACGATAGTTGGGCAGTTGCACGACGCCGACGGGGAAGTCGCCTTCGCCCCAACGCTCACGCCACGCGCGGATCAACGTCGGCAGCAGCAGTCCATATTGTTGCGCACGCGCCTCGTTCGATTCGCCCTGATACCAGAACGCGCCGCGAATAAAGTAGGGCTGCAAGGGCGCGATCATGCCGTCGTAAATGGACGAAGCGATCCGGTACTCGCGCAATGCATCGGGCACAGAGGGCGATGGCTGCGGTCGTGCGCCCTCTGCTTTAGCCTTCTCTGTCGCCGCGCGCCACTCCTTTAACTGCGCTTCATAATCCGTCTTTACCTGCGCCCGCTCCGCGTCCCAGATTTTCGTGCGCTCGACCGTCGGGCGCAGATCAGGCGACGCGAGCAGGTATTCAACCGGCGTCCACGCCTCGGCCTGCGAGCCGCCATACGACGAGTTGATCAAGCCGAGCGGGACGTTCAGTGCTTGCTGCAACTCGACGCCGAAGTAATAACCGGCGGCCGAAAATGCTTTGATCGACTGCGGCGTACACGCTTGCCACGTGGCGAGCGGCGGCGGCGCGTGTTTGAACGCAACCTGCCGGCTGACATTGAACAGACGGATCAGCGGATGATCCGCCGCCGCGATTGTTGCCGCGCCGTTCGCCGTCTCGGCCAGCGTTAACTGCATGTTCGACTGCCCCGCGACGAGCCACACCTCGCCGACCAGAATGTTCTTCAATGCAATCGTGTTCTGACCTGTAATAGTAATCGTCGCGGGCGTCGCGCTCGCATGCATGGGCGCGAGTGTGACGCGCCACTTGCCGCTGGCATCGGCTGTCGCACGCTTTGTCTGCGCGCCGAAGCGCACCGATACTTCTTCGCCCGGCGCGGCCAGCCCCCAGATGGGAACGGCCCTATCACGCTGTAGCACCATCGCGTCGCTGATGACATCGGGCAAGACGACGTTCGCCCGCGCACCGGCCGCGGGCAGCAACACGACTGCCAGTGCGATTAATAGAGTGATTGCAACGCGCTGTTTCTGTGTCACGCTTGCCTGCACGTGCCCGTCCTCCAAGAAATCATTTGCCGTCGTCATTGCCCGGTTCATAAACTTCGATCTCCACGATGCTGAGCGTGCCTTTGTCGTTCGTTCCACCAGTGCCTTCCGTATCTTTCCGGCCCGTCACCTCGATGATCTGGCCGAAAGCGTCCACATCTTTGGGGCGGCCAGTTAGTTCGATCTTCACACTCTGGCCGGTGACAGGCGGAAACGCGAGCGTCACATAACCGAGACTGCGCGGCGTCTCGCCGGTGAAGACAACCGTGTCGTCCACCATGATCCGAATCGGGTACGAGCGCGTGCGCCAACTCGCCAGCTTGAGCGTCACTTCAGAGACGCGCGCGGAGCGAGCAAGATCGTATTCGATCCACCCGTCCGCGAGTTTGCCGTCGCTCGCCCATTCAGTCGTTTCATCATCATCAAAACTCCGACCCGCTTGTTCCACTCGCGCGCCCGCCGCGACGCCTGCGATCTGCAACGGTTGCCGTGACAATTGCAAAGGTGTGGCGGCCGGTGTCGGCCCACGCAAGAGGTAAGAGGTCAGCCCCGCATCAGGCATCTCTAATGACAAGCCGGCGGTCACTTGCACAGGGCGCGAGCCGATCTCGACAGCGGCCGATTTAAGTCCGTCCGCTGTTGCACGCACGACAATCTTGCCGGCCTGTGGCAGCGCGCGAATGATGACGCGGTTCACGCCGTTCTCAACTGGCAGGCTTTTCGCAAGTATGTAGTTGTCCGGCCCCTGCGCGATGCCGCCGCGCCATTCGGCGGGGCCGGCCAGAGAGAAGTTGATCAGATTCAAGGCCGTGGGACAACGCCGCCCCTTATCGTCGATCACTTCGACATCAATGAGCGCTACGTCGGCCCCGCTGGCCCGCAGTCCGAGCGGGCCTGTGTGTGGCGTTAAGCGAATGGCGGCGGGCTGGCCGGCAGTCTGCTTCGCCGCTTCGCTGAGCTTGCGGCCGCTTGCGTCATAGCCCACGGCTCTGATCGTGCCCGGCTGCCACGCGACATCTTTGAAGGTGAAAAGAAAGCGGCTGCTCTGCGTGCCGAAGCCCTGCGACGCGCCGTTGATGAATAGTTCAACTTTCTCCGCGCTCGATACGACGTAGATGTTCTTCCTCGTCCCCGGCGCATAGTTCCAGTGGCCGATAATGTGTGTGCGCGGGCGCTCGACATCAACCCAGCCGTCCCACATCACCTGATGCGCGAAGTAGCCGTCTTTGGGCAGACGCATCGCGTCCACCTCGCCGCTGCGGCGATAGTTCTCGGCCCCGCGATGATGCGTGTTCGAGTCGGAGAAGACGATGTTGACGCCGCCCGCGTTGACGCGCGTGCCCGTGCCGGGCCGCTCGCGCCAGTAGTCGTACCAGCGCACGACGTTTTCGATAGCGTGCGAATCCTGATTACGGTTATAGACGCTCGCGTCTTGGCCTTGATGCAAAGGGCCTGCGCCGTCTTTGTGAAACGGCGGCGAGAACTCGTCCCAGTATTTCCTGAGTGCCTCATCACGCGAATACTCCATCGCCCACACGGGGAAGCGTGCGCTCTTGTTGACGTAGAGCATCTCGCCGCCGTACTCGGCTGTGCGGCTGTCGAGCATTTCGCGCGAGCCAGCGGCGCGGCCGCCGTGCGGATCATATTGATCACGCAGCGCCCGCATCTGCCGCATGTGCTCCTCGCTCACGCTCTTGTTGCCCGACTCGTAGAAGACGATGCTCGGATTGTTCCGGTTGTAGATGATGGCGTCGCGCATCAACTCGACGCGCTGCTCCCAGCGCCGCCCCTCTACATCTTTTTCTGAGTCGCCGGCAGGCATAGACTCCATCAGCCCCAAGCGGTCGAGCGATTCGACATCCTGTTTCCACGGCGTCACGTGCATCCAGCGGACGAGGTTCGCGTTTGACTCGATCATCAAACGGTTGCTGAAATCACTCACCCACGCCGGCACTGACAGACCGAGCGCGGGCCATTCGTTGGTCGTTCGCTGCGCGTAGCCCTTCAGTTGGATCACGCGGTCATTCAACTTCAACATGCCATTGGCGAACTCTGTCTTGCGAAAACCCGTCCGCGTCTTGACGACATCAACGGCGCGGCCATCCACTTGCAAAATCGTATAGACGTTGTAGAGATAGCCATAGCCCCAACTCCAGAAGTTTAGCCCGGCGACGCGTGCAGCAGCGCTGACGGTCTTCGTCTCGCCCGGCGCGAGCGTGTAGCGGCCGCCGGCAATCGTCTTGATCGCTTTGCCGGCAGCGTCTTCGATGACGACTTCGTAGCTGAATGTGCGCGGCGCGGAGAACTCGTTCCGCACCTGTGCCTCGGCCGTGACTTGCGCGGCCTTGCCGCGCATGTCGAAATCCTGCGCGTAGATGTACACACCCGTCGTGCCGAGGTTCGAGTAGAGCGGCAGCGTTTGATAGAGCCGGCCGGTGAGGTGCAGATAGACGTTCTTATTGATGCCGCCGTAGTTGGCGTAGAAATTTCTGTCGTTCCACTGGTAGGTGGAGTTGGTCGCCTTCTCGTGATAATCCCAAGAGTTGTCAACGCGCACTGCAAGCACGTTCTCCTGCGGCGCAGGCCGCACCTGTTCGGTGAGATCGAAGCCGCAGGCCATGACGCCGTTCTCGTGCCGGCCCAAGAGCCGGCCGTTGAGGTAGAACGCGCCGCCGTGCCGTATGCCTTCAAATTCAAAGAAGACTTTGCGGCCCGCGCTGCCGGCCGGGAGCTTGAAGTATTTGCGATACCAAGCGACGCCGGTGCGGAGGTCTTTGATATCCTGCCTGAAAGCGTCGTCTTCATTCCAAGCGTAAGGCGTGGTCACGCGCTGCCAACGTGAATCATCGAAACCGACACCTTCAGCGCCCGCCGGGTCGCCCACAAAGACTTTCCAACCAACATTGAAATTGTATTTCGCCCGCGCGCTGCTCGTGGGCACGTGCGCGCCGGCCGCGAGACAGACGGTCAAACAGATAACACACGACAGAATAAATAGATGCTTCACGCTCGCCATTGCTGCTCTAACGAAGAGACCAACTCGGTTCAATTGCCCAGCGGCTTTACCTCCGTATTCAACGGACTAGGCGGGATGCTGAAGCTGGCGATTGCATCGGGCCGACTCGGATTAAACGGCGGCACGTCTCTCACCAGATATTTCACGAGACCGAGTTTATTGGCCTTGATACCCTCGACGATGCACTTGGCCAACTCGTAGCTGCCGTAGTTGTTGTGGTGCGTGGCGTCGCCCGGCGCAAAAGCTTTTTTGGCTTCAGCCGGCCCCAACGCTTCGTAGAAGGGTTTGCTCATGACGTTGAGATCGATGAGCGGCACATGCTCTTCCTTGGCCGCCTGCCGCACGGCCTCTGGATAATCACCGTGCGAGTTCGTGATCTGGCCTGCGGCGTCAAACGTCAGCCGGTGCATCGGCGTGATGAGCACAACTATGCCGCCACGCTTACGCGCCTCTGCGACAAAGTGCTTGAGGCTGGTCTTATAGGTGGTGAACGCGCCGCCGCCCGCACCCTTCTCCTTCTCGTCGTTGTGCCCGTACTGGAGGAACAGATAGTCGCCGGGCTGCATCAGGCTCAGCACCTTGTCGAGTCGTTTTGCGCCGAGCGAGCTACGCAGGGATTCACCCGATTCGGCATGGTTGGCCACCGCCACGCCCGCACGAAAGAAGCGCGGGAGCATCTGGCCCCAACTGTTGTAAGGCTCGCGCGGCTGGTCGCAGACGGTCGAGTCGCCGAGCAAAAAGATCGTGGGGATGTTGTCTGCGTGGGTTATTTCGAGTGCGCAGACGGTGGGGTGCGTGTTGTTGAATTCGAGCGTCAGCTTCTCGTCCCAATTCCAGATTTCCGTCGTCTTCTCGCGGTCTTTAAGTCTGACTTCGCCGCCACCGGCGATCTGCGGTGTGCGTATGTTGACCGTGAACGTGCGGGTCGCGAACCGGCCCTTGGCCGTATGCACCTCTTCCAGCATCAGCCGACGCAACTCGGCCTTGATCGTGGTCGCGGATTCACCGTCCGCGTCGCCCAGCGTGACGGTCACGTTGTAATTACCTGCGGGCAGCGCGACGGAGAAATAAAACGGCTTGTCACTCGTGCAGAAGTCGCGGCGCAAGGCATCTTTCCCGCCGCGCTCCACGCACGAGACCGCCACGCCCGGTTCGAAGCCATAACCGAGTTCCTTGCTGTAGATCGTGGCCGGCAAAATTTGCGTATAACCCGGCGCGATTTGGCCGGGGCCGAAGTCGAATCTGTAACCCGGCTTGTGCGTCTGTGCTTGGACAGCGCCGACTTTACCGGCGCGCATGTTGACCTGCGTGCCGGCGCAGACTACGACCAACACACAGACGCAAATGCGCCACGCTTTGGCGGGCATGGGCTAGTCCTCCGATCTGTTTGAGTTAACCGCTTTACCTCGCACGCACATGACGACCTCAAGCAGGAAACTCTCAGTTGTGCTCATAGACAGTAGGGGGAATTATATCTGGAAACCGGAGGTCGCATCATCCCACAATTGGCGCAGCCAACTCAAGGTCGTCGTTGGCTGCGTCGTTGCGCTTATGGCTTCTGCCGCTTGACCGGAGCAGAGGGCTGCGGCGGCGTTGCCGGCAGCGGTTCGGCAAAGACCTTGATCAGAATCATGGTGAAATCTTTGCCGGCGGTGCTGCGCTGATGCGGTGTGCCGCGCGGGACGACGATGAGATCGCCCTTGGCGATATTCACCGTTTGGCCGCCGACGATGTGTGCCGCGCGCCACTCGCCCGGCTGCGCCTCATGTGGCGCGTCGAGCCGGCCGCCGAGGATGAGCGTCGCCGCGCCGTCCAGTACGTAATAAACGTCGTCAGATGCGTCATGGACTTCGGCGTCGGCCGCGGGCTTATCTTTCTCATGTTGTATGGCGACACGTAGTTGCATTCCTGCGCCGCCGATCAAATCCTCGACCTTGTTGTCTGGTTGCAGCTTACGCTCAAGGTCGGCGAGCGATTGGGCGTTGCGCACCACGAAGGGGCGCGTTGGCTGCGTCGGCGCGCGTTGTACAACTCCGGCCCCGGCTGACTGGGCCGCCGAGTTGACAGCCAATGCGCTGATGAAAATCAACGTTCCCAATATGTACTTCATCTCTTTTAGTCTCCAGATCGCACGCGGGACTGACCACGAACTGCACCGCAGGCAGGCACACGACTAGCAGGGGATTAGTAACAGCGAACGGCGCAGGATAAAGAGCGGTGCATACTTGTATCACTCATCCCGACGCATGTCCAAAAGATCAGTATAGGGTCGCCGGGCAATCGCACAGCGGCGCTAAGCTGCGCCAAAAAAGTGTGCCGCGCGAAACTGTATGCGCTACAATCTGCGAAAGCTTTGCAAACGAAACGTAGCAGCGCAGGTCGAACAGATTCGGCTCGATCTGCCTTAGCCTTTCCACCTGCTCTATAGTACGGGCCGACAGGGGACGCTGATGGCTGACTTCAAGCTGACAACCGTTCGCACCACTCCTTTCGCGGAGCAAAAGCCCGGCACTTCCGGCTTAAGGAAGAAGACGCGCGTCTTCATGCAGGCCAACTATTTGGAGAACTTCGTGCAAGCGGTCTTCGATACCGTGCGCCCGGAAACCGGGACGGGTTTCGGTCAAGAAACTTTAATCGTCGGTGGCGACGGGCGCTACTATAATCAGCCGGCCATACAAACAATCCTGCGCAGGGCGGCAGCCAACGGCTTCCGTCGTGTGCTGGTCGGGCGCGGCGGCATACTCTCCACGCCGGCTGTGTCGGCCGTCATCCGCCGGCACGGCGCACTCGGCGGCCTCGTCCTCTCCGCCAGTCACAATCCCGGCGGCATAGACGCGGACTTCGGTATCAAATACAACGTGCGCAACGGCGGCCCCGCGCCCGAGAGCGTCACGGCGCGCATCTATGAACAGACGCGGAAGATTACTAACTACCGCACGCTCGAACACCCCGACATAGACCTTGAGCACGAAGGCCGTGCCCGCCTCGGCGACACAGAGATCGTCGTCATCAATCCGCTCGCGGACTACACCGCAGTCATGGAGGAGTTGTTCGACTTCGCAGCTTTACGCGCGCTTTTCCGCGACGGCTTTCGCATGTGCTTCGACGCGATGAACGCAGTTACAGGCCCCTATGCGCGGCACATTCTAGAGGAGCATCTCGGTGCGCCCGCCGGCACAATCATCAACGGCACACCACTGGAAGACTTCGGCGGTCATCATCCCGATCCCAATCTCGTCCATGCCGCGGAGTTGGTCGCGCACTTGCAGGCGCGCGATGCGCCGGAGTTCGGCGCGGCCTGCGATGGCGACGGTGATCGCAATCTGATTCTGGGGCGCAACTTCTTCGTCACGCCGGGCGACTCGCTGGCCCTCATCGCCGAACATGCGCAAGCATGCATCCCCGGTTACCGCGCGGGGCTGGCCGGCGTGGCCCGCTCGATGCCCACGAGCGCCGCCGTTGATCGTGTGGCCGCCGCGCTCGGCATTCCCTGTTATGAAACGCCAACGGGATGGAAATTCTTCGGCAACCTGATGGACGCCGGCCTCTGCACGATCTGTGGCGAGGAAAGTTTCGGCACCGGCTCGAATCACGTGCGCGAGAAAGACGGGCTGTGGGCCGTGTTGTGCTGGCTCTCGATTCTGGCCGCGACGCGCAAATCGGTGGCGGAGATCGTACATGATCATTGGCAGCGCTTCGGCCGCAGTTACTATCAACGCCACGACTACGAAGGCTTGGAGTTGACATCGGCGACTGAGATGATCGAAGCCTTGAGAGCAAAGCTCTCGACGCTCATCGAGCAGCCCGTCGCCGGTAGTCGCGTCGCACACGCCGATGATTTCAGTTACACCGACCCGGTGGACGGTAGTGTGAGCGCGCAGCAAGGCATACGCCTGCTGTTAGAGGACGGCTCGCGGATCGTCTGTCGCCTTTCCGGCACAGGCACAGAGGGCGCGACCCTGCGCCTGTACGTGGAACGCTTTCAGCAAGACGGTGGAGACGGAGACCTCGAGGCGGTGCTGGCCCCTCTGGCCCACGCCGCACGGGAACTACTCGAACTGCGCGCGTGGTGCGGGCGCGACGAGCCGACGATCATTACCTGAAGGTTATCCTTGCTGAAGCAGCAAAGGCGCGGGGCAAGTGTCGTTAACCTGAACTGCGATAATTTCGGATGTAGGTGCAATAGCGGAAGGTAAAGAGGCATGCGCGGGCGTGCAAGCAACAACATGCGATGAGAGTAGCTTTTCAAGTAATCGTCTGCTTCGGTCTGTTGACGGCGACGACGACGCTGGTCGCGGGGCAAGCGTCGCCTTGGTCGCAACGCATGGCCGCAACCGTCTTGACGCGCTGGCCGGATTATCCGGGGGCTGAGCCGGGCAAGCCTGTGAAGTGGAATTATGATCAAGGCGTCGTCCTGCAAGGGATGGCGGACGTGTGGTACGACACCGCCGAGGGCAGATATTTCAACTACATTCAACAGAGCATGGATCGGTTTGTGAACGCCGACGGCACGATCCGCACTTATCAACTCGCAGACTACAAGCTGGACGATCTGCTCAACGGCAGAATCTTGCTCCTGCTGTATAACGTGACGGGGCAAGAGAAATACCGGCAAGCCGCCGCGCACTTACGTGAACAGTTAAAGACCCACCCGCGCACGGCGGACGGCGGCTTCTGGCATAAGCAGATTTATCCGGCGCAGATGTGGTTGGACGGCCTCTACATGGGCGAACCTTTTTATGCCGAGTATGCCTCGACCTTTCACGAAGACGCAGACTTCGACGACATCGCCAAGCAATTCAGCCTGATGGAGCGTCATGCCAGAGACCCGCGCACAGGGCTGCTCTATCACGGTTGGGACGAGGCGAGAAAGCAAGGCTGGGCCGATCCGCAAACGGGGCACTCACCTAATTTCTGGGGGCGGGGCGACGGCTGGTACGCCATGGCCCTCGTAGATACGCTCGATTATTTTCCCAAGGAGCATCCCCGGCGCGCAGAGTTGATCGCGAGCCTGCAACGGCTGGCCGCGGCCATCAAGAAATATCAGTCGCCGCGGACGGGCCTCTGGTATCAAGTGCTGGATAAGGGTGGCGCGCAAGGTAATTATCTGGAATCATCGGCTGCCTGCATGTTCGTCTATGCGTTAGCCAAAGGCGTCCGCCTCGGCTATCTGCCGTCCGCTTATCTGAAAGTTGCGCAAAAAGGTTATCAAGGCATCCTCTCACAATTCGTCGAGACCGAGGCAGACGGGCAGGTTAACCTGAACGGGACTTGCCTTGTCGCGGGCTTAGGCGGCACGCCTTACCGCGCTGGCAGCTATCAATATTATGTAAGTGAAAAGGCGGTCACTAACGATCCCAAAGGGGTCGGCGCGTTTCTGCTCGCCAGCCATGAGATGGAGATGGCCGCGGCGCAGACGGTTGGCGCGGGGCAGACCGTCACGCTGGATTATTATTTCAACAGCGAAGTGAAGAAAGACGCCACGGGGCGGCTCGCGCCCTTCCATTATAAGTGGGCAGAGTTGGCGCTCAGCGGCTTCTCTATTTGGGGGCACGCTTTTAACTATTATGGCGTGCGCACCGCAGCATTGAAAGAAGCCCCTACGGCCGCGAATTTACACAAGACGAATATTTACATCATCGTCGATCCGGACACTAACGCAGAGAATGAGCATCCGAATTTCATCGAGCCGCCGCACGTGCAAGCGATCACCGATTGGGTCAGGGCCGGCGGCGTGCTTGTCCTGATGGGTAATGACGTGGGCAACGCGGAGTTTGATCACTTCAATCAACTGGCAGCACAGTTCGGCATACAGTTTAATAAGGACAGCCGCAATCGTGTGCAAGGGAGCAATTATGCGATGGGCCGGCTCGACGTGCCCGCGCAGCATCCTATTTTCCAAACGGCCCGCGAGCTTTACCTGAAAGAGATTTCCACCCTCGCGCTCACCCCGCCCGCGCAACCTGTGTTTCAGGATCAAGGTGCTGTGCTGATGGCCACTGCCCGACTGGGCCGGGGCACTGTGTTCGCCATCGGCGATCCCTGGCTCTACAACGAATACACGGACGGGCGCAAACTACCGCCGGAGTTCGACAACTATAAAGCGGCCAAAGATCTGACGCGCTGGTTGATCCAACAAGTGCCGGCGAAAACAAAATAGCGGCTGATGCCAGCACCAGCTGCCTCGTCAATTCTACCGGCGTGTGTGCGCTTACAGGGATGGAATAAGCATGACTAACTACGGCAGACAGACAAAAGAGAGCCGTCTTCTGCACCGCTGTCCCACGAATGTTAAAGCGCATGCGTTGGTCATGCTCGGTTACGCTTGCATCGTCGCCCTTGTGCTGTGCGCGGGGTTGGTGCGGTCAACTACCGCACAGGAGCGTGCGCCGGCAACTGTCACGCAAACGCCGACGCCTACACCGAACCCGACGCCGACGCCAAACCCGAATCTCCCGACGCTCTTTGTCGTTGGTGATTCCACGGCCAACAACCATGCTAACGGTGCGCTTGGTTGGGGCGATCCCTTCGTCGGGTACTTCGATCCGACGAAGATCAACGTCCTCAACCGCGCCCGCGCCGGTCGCAGCAGCCGCACGTTTATCACGGAGGGCCTGTGGGATAAAGTGCTGGCCGACATGAAGCCCGGCGACTTCGTCCTGCTCCAATTCGGCCACAATGACGCCGGGGCCATCAACGATGAGTCGCGCGCACGCGGCTCGCTCCCCGGCACGGGCGAAGAGACACAAGAGATCGACAACCTGCTCACACATAAGCATGAGGTCGTGCATACCTACGGTTGGTATATACGCAAGCTGATCGCCGACGCGAAAGCGAAAGGCGCGACGCCCATCGTGCTCTCGTTGACGGTGCGCAACATCTGGAAAGACGGCAAGGTGGAACGCGGCTCAGGGAAGTTCGGGCAGTGGGCCGCCGCAGTCGCCAAGGCGCAGGGCGTAGCATTCATCGATCTTACGACGATTATCGCCGACAAGTATGAAGCGTTGGGCGAGGAAAAGGTGAAGCCGCTCTTTGGCCCCGATCACACGCACACGAGCCGCGCTGGTGCCGAGTTAAACGCTGCCAGTGTCGTCGCCGGCTTGAAGGCGCTCCACCATAATCCGTTGGCGCACTACTTCGCGGCGCAAGCCAAAGCGGTCAGTAAAGCAAAATCAACGCGGCCGAAGTGATCCGATAGCAACCCGCTGCGCAAGCAACGCGTAGAGACGGTTAACGGAACGCGCAGAGACGGTTAACGGGCAGAGCGCACCATGTTTGCGCGACAACATTAAAGCATGAGCCTTGTCCGGCAGATGCAAGAATTGCTGAACAGCAAAATCCCGCTCACCCGCGCCATGGGTGTGCGGGTTGAACACTATGATGGCGCGCAGTTGGTCTTGAGCGCGCCGCTCGCCGCGAACGTCAATCATCTCGGCACGGCCTTCGGCGGCAGCCTCAATGCGCTGGCGGTCTTGAGCGGCTACAGTCTGCTCTGGCTAGAGTTGCAGGACGGCGAATGTCACATCGTCATTCGCGACAGCGCGATCTCTTACGAACGTCCTGTGCGTGGTGAACTACGCGCTATTTGCATACGTCCCGAGGCGGCGGCGCTGGCAGCGTTCAAAAAGAAGTTTCAGCAGAAGGGGAAAGCACGCATCGCTCTGACGGCCACCATCGAAGACGAGGGCATCCCGGCTGTACGCTTCCAAGGGACATTTGTCGCCCTGCGGTAAGACCGCCGGCAGGTGTGTTACAGGCAAAAGCGCTTGCTGAAGGGGAGCATCATCGGCAATCGAGGCAGAAGCGCGTTTGACTCCGCCCAAGCTGATACAGTCCTAGGCGGCGGCGCAATGTTCTCGAAGTAGTCAACTGCCGCAACGCGCAAGCCGACATCCCGACCAAGCCGTTCGCTCAAGTACCATTTGTGCTCCAATATCAAGGGCCACACGTTCTGGGCATAAGCCGCAGATAGCTTCACCCCGGTCAACTTCTTGATTAACGCTTTCGCAGTAATCGAGGCCGCGGACTGCGCGTCAGCCAGTGCTGGCGGTGGCGCAGTAAACACACCTTCATGCGCCTTCAGGTTGAGGTGGTTCAGGTGGATAAATGCCAGTGCCTTGACCGAACGGCGAAGCTTCGCGGCAACTGACTCTAGTCTGGGGCGTGCATAGGCAGCACACTGCGCCGCCGCCCTCTGTGCAGCATGCTCTAATTCGAGCGCGTAATCCAACTTGTATATATTCCGCATAAGAACCTCCAACTAAATAAAATGAGGTGGCTTGATCGCCATTAGGCAATTGGGCCACCGTCCTGAGTTAAAACTCTAGATATTAAACATGTCGAAAGTGTGATGGCGTACCGCAATTATATTTATAACCTGATTACTTTTTATACTGACTATAGCAGGGGACGTGTCTGGGACAGGTAACGCACTGTAGGGATCTAACGTGAAAATCTTAGCCCGATAACCATTGGCCTTTATGGTCAAACTAGGACACGACTCTCTGACCCAGACAGCGGCCAAACACAATGCGGCCCAGCGAAGCCTCATAAGCTCGCGGCAACGCTTCTTACTCGGCCACGTCCATGTCGCGCTTGCGTCTGATGCCGGGCAGATTACGCTGCACGCGCCCTCATATGGTCGTGTTCACGATCAGATGATTAAGACTAAGATAGCTGACTTATTGAGGCGGCATAGGCAGGGTCCTTTTGTTATACTCAGCTTCATTCCGTCAAAGAAAAATTATGAGTACGAGGTGAAGCAGCTATGTATCGCCTGAATCGTCGCTACGCACCCGTTCTGCTTTTGCTGAGCGCTCTGCAAGCGTTCTATCCGGTTCGTGCAACTGCGATACAAGGGCGCGGCGTCGAGCGTGTCCGTGCGGGCGGTGCGAGCGTGGTCATCGGTTGGGCTGCTATGCCCGCAATCCTCGCGCGCATCAAGCCGCCGCGTTTTCAGGCGCGCGACTTTAAGATCACTGACTACGGCGCGACGGCGGGCGGCGCGGATAGCACCGACGCGATCCGCCAAGCCGTCGCTGCTTGTCATGCGGCGGGCGGTGGGCGTGTCGTTGTCCCCGCAGGCGTCTTTCTCACCGGCGCGATCCACTTGCTGAGTAACGTCAACCTTTACGTCTCCGAAGGCGCGACACTCAAGTTCAGCACCGACCCGGCGAAATATCTGCCGGTCGTCTATACGCGCTTCGAGGGGACGGAGTGCATGAACTACTCGCCGCTCATCTACGCCTTCGAGCAGGAGAACATCGCGGTGACGGGCGCGGGCTCGCTCGACGGCTCGGCGTCGGACGAGAACTGGTGGGCTTGGAATCGGAAAGGCGCGAACGGCGCGGACGCGCCCGCACGCGCTGACATTCGCCGGCTCATAGACTTCGGCGAGCGCGGCGTGCCCGTCAAGGATCGAGTCTTCGGCACGGGCCATTACCTGCGCCCGAACTTCATCCAGCCTTATCGCAGTCGCAACGTCTTGATCGAAGGCGTCCGCATCGTCAGCTCGCCAATGTGGGAGATCAATCCGGTGCTCTCGACCAACGTCACCGTGCGCGGCGTGTACATCAATAGCCACGGCCCCAACAACGACGGCTGCGATCCGGAATCGGCGCGCGACGTGCTCATCGAAGACTGCACCTTCGACACCGGCGACGACTGCATCGCCATCAAGTCGGGGCGCGACAACGACGGGCGGCGCGTCGGCGTCGCGGCGGAGAACATCATCGTGCGTAATTGCACGATGAAGGACGGGCACGGCGGCGTCGTCATCGGCAGCGAAATTTCGGGGCACTGTCGCAACGTCTTCGTCGAGAACTGCCGCATGGACAGCCCGAGCCTCGAACGCGCGCTGCGCTTCAAGAACAACGCGCGGCGCGGCGGCGTGGTCGAGAACGTCTTCATGCGCAACGTCGAGATCGGGCGCGTGGCGGAAGCGATACTGACGATTGATTTTCTCTACGAGACCGGCGCGACAGGAGCTTTTAAGCCGGTGGTGCGAAATGTTGAGCTGAGTAATGTGCGGAGTGCGTCAAGCCCGCGCGTCATGTGGGTGATGGGTTTCCCCGGCGCCATCATTGAAGACGTGCGCTTCGTTGACTGCACTTTTCGCGGCGTGGAGACCGCCGAGGTCATGCAGCACGCTGGTTCGGTCACGTTCCGCAACGTCAACATCGAACCTGCGAAGAAGACCAACAGCCGCAGCACGCGCACGAACTGGCCCTAAACAGCAAACGAAGATGGAGCACAAGAGCAGCTTACGGACAATGGTGAGCTTCGGGTTGGGCTTATTCCTTTGCCTGAGCGTCGCGGCCGAACGCACCTTTGCTGCGCTAGACGACTCTAACGGCTTCATAGTCGAATAGCGCGCTGGCTTATGGATCACCACTAACTTCACCGAGCAGACTGTGTCCGCGGAGAAACTCCCGGCGGCGGGCGCATCTATCTTCGGCCAGTCAATGCGGCGTTGCTTTCTCAGCGCCCAGCCCGGTATTCGCGCGCACGACCAACTCCGTGAACTTCGCCTCAGCCGCAGGCTCACGGCCGAGCAGCGTCCCGACGAATGCGCCGAGAAAGCCGAGCGGGATGCTGACGATGCCGGGATTCTCCAAGGGGAAGATCGGGGCGGCTTGAATCAGATGACGCGCCGCGCCGGTCACGGTCGGCGGGTCAACTGTCATGATGCTGGGGCTGATTAAGATCAACACAATCGAAGCCAGCAGCCCCGTCCCCAAGCCCGCGACCGCGCCCTTCGTGTTGAATCGTTTCCAGAACAGTGAGAAAACGATCACCGGCAGGTTAGCGGATGCCGCCACCGCAAACGCCAGCGCGACAAGGAACGCAACATTGGCTGTCGGCCCCAACACGATTGCGATCATGATGGCAATCGCGCCGACTATGAAAGCCGTAATGCGCGCCACACGGACTTCCTCGCCCGCGGCGCGCTCCGACCCGCTGTGAATGACGTTAGTCCAGAAGTCGTGTGCGAATGAAGTCGAGGCACTGATGGTCAGACCGGCGACCACGGCGAGAATCGTCGCGAAGGCAATCGCCGAGATGAAGCCGAAGAAGACATCGCCTGCGAGCGCCTGCGCCAGCAGTGGCGCGCTCATGTTCGTGCCACCGTTTTTAGCGATGAAGTCGCGCCCGACGATAGTCGCCGCGCCGAAGCCGAGAAACGTGGTCATGATATAAAAGCAGCCGATCAAGATCATCGCCCAGACGACACTGATGCGCGCCGTCTTGGCATCCGGCACGGTGTAGAAGCGCACGAGAATATGCGGTAGCCCGGCGGTGCCGAAGATCAGCGCGAGTCCCAACGAGATCAGATCGAGCGCGCCGTAAGGTGGTTTATAACGCAGCCCCGGTTGCAGGAAATTCTGGGTCACGCTCGCGCCCTGCGCATCCGTGTAGGTCACGTGCGCAATCGCGTTGAAAAAGTTGCTCAGACTAAAGCCGAAATGGCTGAGCACGAGGATGCTCAAGAGCAGCGTGCCGCCCATCAGCAAAATCGCTTTGATGATCTGCACCCACGTGGTCGCGAGCATCCCGCCAAAGACGACATAGACGATCATCAGCGCGCCGACGCCGACGACGGCGGTGCGGTAAGTGAGGCCAGAATCTTTGAGCAGGAGCGTGACGAGCGCGCCCGCGCCGACCATCTGCGCGATCATGTAGAAGGTGCTGACGGTGAGTGTGCTCAGGGCGGCCATCGCGCGCACGGGGCGCGGGTTCAAGCGATAGGCCAGCACGTCGGCCATCGTGTACTTGCCCGCGTTGCGTAAAGGTTCGGCGACAATCAAGAGCACGGTCAGGTAAGCCACCAGCCAGCCGACCGAATACATGAACCCGTCGTAACCTTGAAACGCGATGATGCCCGCAATGCCTAAGAATGAGGCCGCGCTCATGTAGTCGCCCGCGACGGCGATGCCGTTCTGCCAGCCCTTGATCTGGCGACCCGCCGCGAAGTAGGCGCTTGAGCCACTCGACCTCCGCGCCGCCCAGTAGGTGATGACGAGCGTGATAGCGATGAAGCTCAGGAACATCAGCAGCGAAGTTGACATCGGTTTATTTCCCTCCTCGTAGCGCGCCCAACTTCGCGATGATGCTGCGAGCCATCTCATCCCACTTCGCGGCGGCGCGCACGTAGAGAGCGGCGATAGTCCATGCCATGAAAAATTGTGAGAGGGCGAACAGGTAGGCGAGGTTGACGACGCCGAAAACTTTCCGCCCCATCAGTCCCGGCGCGTAGCCGACCAGCAGGGGGAGCGCGAAATAGTAAACGACGAAAAAGATCGTGGCGGGGATGATAAATCTTCGCTTGCGTCGCAGTAGCTCTTTGAACTCGTCCATCGCCGCCACACGATCCCAATCGGCGACGTCCACGTCGTCGTCGGCCGTCAGTTCGTGGGCCGGCTTCGTTGAACTGCGTCCGAGCGGAGAGATATCCGTCTCGGCTCCGACCGTCGGGGTGAAGTCGTGGGGTTCTGGCCCCGACTCGGTTCCTCGCGGCATAACTTTTAGCCCTCCTCTTCGTCAGCAGTAACCCGCGCTGGGATTACTGCGCACGCTCAGATTACCGGCGGACGAGCATCCATGCGATCAGCCAGTTCCCGCACCCTGTGACCTATAATCGCCGCTTGGCAGAGGGCTAGCGGATGATCCGGGTTAATCGATTAACGCACGGATTATAATCGCCCCTTCGGAATTTTCACGAACAAAATAAGGGGATTATCTGTTTGACGCAGGTCGATACCCGTCGGAGTGGCAACTATACAAAGGGTCTGATGAAGTTAAGAACGCTCTTCGGCACATCATCCGAGTCAGCATCAAGCAGTTACAGGGAAAAGGGACGCCTTGTTAAACTCGCACGGGAGAATTGCCCGTAATCGCTTCTACAACCGTGCCCTTTGACCTCGCGCGCTGTTTAACTTCATCAGGGCCCGACGCGCTTGAGTTGTAGCAATTGACACTCAGATTTGCATCAAGGCAATATTCCGATGCAAGGGTAAGGCGTTGTACAATGTCGGCATTGAGAGCTGATCGCTCGAATTGAGCGATTGTCGGGTAGGGGAGAATCTTATGGAAAAGCTGGTTGTTGATGCTGAAGGCAAGCTGACTATCCCGCCTCATATCTTGGAGAAGCGTGGCTTGCACCCCGGCGACGAACTGACGCTCGTGGAAGCGGACGAGGGACTACTGGTCTATCAACATGGCCTCGACCCGCTGACCGCCCGCTGGTGTAGCGGTCTGAATGAGGATGAGCGGCGGCAGGCTCAGGCCGAGGCCGAGCGCTATGAAAGCTTGAGTGAAGAGGAGCGCGACCGCGTCTGGAACGAAGGGGCGGAATCAATCGAAGAGGATGCGGAAGGAGACGAGGTTGATCTCCCCGCCAAGTAGCGTCCTGTTCGACAAGGGCGTCATCCGCCGCGTGTATGAACGCCACGTGCGGTTGGCGGCCGGCAGGCCGCCGCCGCTCCTGCAAGTTGAGGCTGCCAGCACTTACGCGCGGGTGGCCTCTTTCACCAGCAACCTCTGGATCACCGAGCAGACCGCAAACATCCTACATCGTCGCACGCCCGTTTTTGCCGCCTCCATCCGGTCGACTGTCGGACATTCAAAAAGGGGCGCTACCTGCGCCGTTGGGCCAGACGGCTACGCGACTTCGACTTCTCGGCGGAGGATGCGATTGTCCTTGCCTACGCCAGCTTCGGCGTGTCTGCCGATGGGATGAAGATCGGGGCGGAGGCAGTAGTGACCGCCGACATCAGACTCGCCGCGCGTTACGAGGACAACTCTGCGGAGATTGAGCAGCGCTTTAAGGAAATGGCGACTGCTCTAGCCGGTGTGTACGCGACGCGCACCTTGCCGCGAGTTTTCACGACCGCGGATGTGCTAACCATATTTTAGTTGGCGGCAAATCCTCAACGGGAAACGATTCTCCATGAACGCGCGGTAGATCACCGAGCGCGCCTCCTCGTCGCGGAGTTGATGTCCGCGCTTGAAAGCAATCGCGCCCCTAAGCGGCTCAAAGCCCCGCTGAAGAACTCATCGCCGGTCAGCTCCAAAACTCTGTGGCTACATTTCTGGCTACACCCGCCAAAAAAGAAGCGCCCGCCAAAAAGCGACGGGCGCAACTACCACCATTTATTGATGTTAATGGCGGAGCCGACGGGACTCGAACCCGCGACCTTCGACGTGACAGGTTTGAGTTCCACACCAATAAAATCAACAAGTTAGCTTTACTATCAACAAGTTAAGGGCGACACATCACGTCAGGTAGCGACATGAAAAGACCCATTTACGCAACCTCTACTGACACGCGTACTGACACGTAATTTAGATAGAACTCCGACGTGATCGAAACATCGTCGTCGCGCAGCTACGCGGCAACAGTTCCAGATTGGTAATTGACTCTACGCGCACCCACCACGATTTAAGTCCCGACCTGAGTTGTATGCTGGCGCAACCAGCTTTCCACCTCATCAACCTTCCAACGGTCTGCTTCAATCGCCAGCACAAGCGCAAGCGTTTCCGCATTCGAGGCGGAGAGCTTGTAACGATTGAGCCGAAGAAATTCGCGCATGATTGCTGTCGCCGTTCTTTTATTGCCGCCGACCCAAGGGTGATTCTTAATTAGGCCAAAACAGAGGGTCGCGGCTTGCCGGACGAGGTCTGCATTTTCATAAACGGCAGCGTGCTTCGGGCGCGCGAGTGCGGATTCGATCAAAGCGCGATCATCCACACCGAAGTGAGCTTCGCCGAAATAGCGCATGACGACGACATGAATTAAGACCGCCTCCGCGTAGGTGATGTAGCGCGTCTGCTCAGTCGCCAAGCCGTTTCATCTCCGCGAAGGCTTCCTTGAACTCTTCGCAAGTCTGCAAAACAGAGGCTTGCATGTCGGGCGAGAGGGGGGGCAGGATTTCGTAGCTCATACTACCTTCGCGTGGGTAAAGGACGATCACGGAGCCTTCCTCCACGCCTAAGGCGTTGGCCATCTCTGGCGGAATATCCATGATCCAGCCGCGTCCCGTTTTCTCTGGTGATAACACACCGCTCATTTTGTCTTACTCCTCATCTGCGCCTTTTGTCTCTTGATCGCTTTACTTTCCATTCGCACTCATCAGTATTTCTGGTATGTCCCCTCAGATACATCAATTATAGGCATTTAGTGGATGATACGGAAGAAAAGATTGAGGCCACCGAAATAAGCAGCCTTTTCATCAAGACAATCAAGCTCCGCAGGTAGGACTTTGATGGTGGAGCTTTACCGCGTTTTTAGCCGGAAAAATCGCAAATTTGAAATCCAGAAATAAATCCCTCCCCATTCCCTCCACTGGGTACACTATTGTCTCACTGCATTCGAATAATCGGCGTGCAATGAGGTCTCACTGACGTGCCTAAATCTAATCTTACAGAATCAGGGCAGACGAAAAAGCATTAACCATAGACCATGCGAAAAGTCGCGCAAGAAGCGGCAGGAACGTCGTGAAGTTTCGTGTCTTTTCGTGGAAGGCTCTTCCCCTTACATAGGAATGTCTATGCCTAGCCGTCGGGGGCGTCGACGGCAAAAGCTTATTCGGGTTAGCGTGGCGACCTTTAACTCGAACGACGATCCCTTCG
>JANMAD010000283.1:0-3181 GCA_031359515.1 Acidobacteriota bacterium
GTGAGCGTGTCGGTGGCCGTGTCGGGCGTGACAACCTCCCACAACCCAAAGACCTGTAAGCCCACGAGGACGAACAAGAGCGCCAAGACCAAGCCGCCCAGCAGCCACGGCGCGCCGCGTCGGCGCACCGGCGGCTCGCCCGGCAGATCATTCTGTTTTTCTGCTTGCTCAGCCATGGAAGACACAGAGTTTATCACGCCCCGCCGCGCAGGGGCACACACACGTTCACGACGTTTACGACTTTCGGTTACAATCCGGCCGCTGTTGCAAAGTTCAACGTTGCCCGCGACTGCATGACAACACTCGACATCTTTCTCAACCGGCACGACCGGCTGCGCAGCGGTTGGCGCTTCGCGATTTTCGGCGCGCTCTATTACACCGCCGTCGCCGCGCTCATCACACTGCTCTTCGCCATTCCGTATCTCTTCACGCGCGCGACACACGAACAGGTTAACGGTCGGCTCGCCGGCGGGCTGGGCTATCTAGTGCAGTTCTTCCTCATGTTCGTGCCGGCCGTGCTGCTCGGCTGGGGTTGTGGACGACTGTTCGACGGTGTGCCGTTCCGCGCGCAAGGCTGGACGATTCATCGCGGCTGGCTGCGCGATTTTTTATACGGCTCGCTCTGTGGCGGAGTTGCGCTCGCACTCGCCGCGCTCGGCGCAACGCTGTGCGGCGGGTTTCACTTCCAGTTGGGCGCGTCGCTGCTCAGCCGCGAGTTCGCCAAGACTTTTGTCGGCGCGGCCGGCGTCTATGTGCTGCTCGCGGCCGGCGAGGAGGCATTGTTTCGCGGTTACCCTTTGCAGACGCTGGCGCGCTCGCTACCATTCTTCGTGGCCGTCTTACCCTCGTCCCTGTTCTTCGCCGCAGGCCATTTCTTCAACCCCAACGTCCCGCACGACTACAAGCTGGCCATCCAGTTCCTGAACACCGCGCTCGCCGGCGTCTGGCTCGCGGTCGGCTACTGGCGCACACGCAGCATGTGGCTGCCGTTGGGTCTGCACTGGGCCTGGAACTGGACGATGGGATCGCTCTTGGGACTACCCGTCAGCGGCATTACGAGTTTGACCCGCGCGCCGCTCTTGCGCGCCACTGACACAGGCCCCGCGTGGCTCACCGGCGGCGCATACGGCCTCGAAGGCGGTCTGGCCTGCACCGCCGCGCTCATCATCGTCACCGTCTTCCTCTGGCGCACACGGCTGCTCAAACCGGCTGATGAGTTGCGGCGCTACACTGACGGCGAACAGCCGAAGGCCGCAACGTATGACGCCGTGGCCAACTTAGATTTTAAACAGAGCGCATGAAAGCCCTGCTCCCTATTTTCTTCGCGACCTACGGAGCGGTGTTTCTCGCCGAGATCGCCGGCGACAAACTGCTGTATACGACCGGCGTGCTGGCCACACGTTATCGCACCGCACCGGTCATGTTCGGCATTGCGTGCGCGTTCATGTTGAAGATGGCGGTGGCCGTCCTTGTCGGCAAGGCTATCTCCACGTTGCCGCGCGCGTTGGTCGCCGCGCTCACGGCCGCAAGTTTTCTCGGCGTGGCGTTCACGCTCTGGCGTAAGCCGGCCAAAACTGTTGCCGCCAAAGAAGCGCACACCGCCTCGAAGGCGGCCCTTGTCTCCTTCGCCACCATCTTCTTTTCGGAGTGGGGCGACATGGGCCAGATCACGGCCGCCACCTTGGCGGCACGCTACAACCTGCCCCTTATTGTTTGGGTTGGCGCGGTCAGCGCGATGATCACGAAAGGCGCGCTCGCGGCGTCGGTCGGCACGGGCTTGCGTCGTTGGATCGTGCAACGTATCTCGCCGCGCGTCGTGCGCTACTGCGGCGTCGGGCTGCTGCTCGTGCTTGGCTTGCTCTCCGTCGTAGAAATAATGTCAGGAGGTCATTAGTTCCCGCTCGCGCCGCTTAACGCTCGGCAATCGGCGCGTACTTGAGACCGCGCGGCCCGATGTACTCGGCGCGCGGGCGGATCAGTTTGTTGTTGGCATACTGTTCGAGGATGTGCCCCGTCCAACCACTGATGCGGCTGACGGCGAAGATGGGCGTGTAAAGATCGAGCGGGATGCCCATCATGTAATAAGTCGAAGCGGAATAGAAATCCACGTTCGGGTACATGCCCTTCTCGCGGTAGACGACCTCTTCGATCTTGCGCGAGATGTCGTGCCACTTCGTCTCGCCGTTGCGCTCACCCATCTCCTGGGAGAACTTGCGCAAGTGTGTGGCGCGCGGGTCTTCCGTCTTATAGACCGCGTGCCCGATGCCCATGATCTTTTCTTTCCGCGCCAGCGCGTCGCGCACAAACTCTTCCGCCCGATCAACCTCACCGATCTTGAGCAGCATCTTCATCACGTTCGTGTTCGCGCCGCCGTGCAGCGGCCCCGCGAGCGCGCCGAGCGCGGCCGTCGTGGCGTTGTACATGTCCGCGAGCGTGCCGGCGGCAACACGCGCCGTGAACGTCGAAGCGTTCAACTCGTGGTCGGCGTGCAAAAGCAAACACACGTCGAAGATGTGCGCCTCGCGCTCGGCCGGCAACTCACCCTTGAGCATGTAGAGGAAGTTAGTAGCGATGTTTAGTTCGGGCTTCGGCGCGATCAACTCCTGCCCCTGCCGCAGCCGCTCGATGGCGGCGACGATGACGGGAAACTGCGCGATCAGCCGCGTCGCTGTGCTAAGCGCGCCCGCGCGCGATGTATCGCGGGCATGTTCGTCGTAGAAAGCGAGCGCGGAGATGGTCGTGCGTAACGTGTCCATCGGCTCGGCGGCGCGCGGGAACTGCCGCATGAGATCGAAGACCTGCACGGGCACTTCGTAACTTGCGCCGATGGTGCGCTTCAGTTCGTCAAGCTCCGCCTGTTGCGGCAAACGCCCGTGCCAGAGCAAATACACAACTTCCTCAAAGGTCGAGTGCGCGGCCAAGTCGTGTATGTCGTAGCCCTGATAGATCAGTTCGCCGCGCTCGCCGTCCACGTCGCCGATGGCGCTGCTCGCGGCCACGACGCCGCGCAAGCCTGCCCCACCTGCGCCCTGCGCCTGCTCTTTCACCGGCGCTACGCCTTCCTTCGCGTTGTCCATTAGTGTGTGCATCCTCGTGTGTGCGTGATGCAGCGAAGATAGCAAACCAAGTTGGCGAGTGACAAGTGAAGGCCAAAAGTTCAAAGGCCAATGTCTAACATCTG
>JANMAD010000313.1:0-2804 GCA_031359515.1 Acidobacteriota bacterium
ATCATGGACGAGGTGGCGCTACTTTTGCCCGAAGTTCCTGCGCCAGACCTTCGTCGAATACGCTGGCAAATCAATCCGGCACTCGGAGTGGGCACGGGCTTTCTACTTAGCACAGAAAGCGCAGGGTAAAAGCCATCAGGCGGCAGTGCGCGCACTCGCTTACAAGTGGAAAGCCCGTGCCCACTCCGAGTGCCGGATTGATTTGCCAGCGTATTCGACGAAGGACTGGCGCAGGAACTTCGGGCAAAAGTAGCGCCACCTCGTCCATGATGACTTGCCGCTACGTTCGACGACGGGCGCGACGCCTTGACCGGCTGTTGATAGCACAGGCAATGGTTGAGAAAATGCCGGTCGTGAGCATTGACAGAATGTTCGATGCTTACCCAATCACGCGGCTATGGTAGAAGTTGCTCGTTGCTTTCACGCGCCGCCCAATAACTCATCAGCCCGCACCATCGCCGAATACAGCGCCTGCAAACGCTTCGACGTGACGGTTGGCGCGGACAGCGTTGCGCCGCCGCCAGCGCTGCCAGAATGAGCGAGCACGCCGGAGCAGCGGCCGCGCTAGCCGCGCGCATCGCGGCAATCTACCTGCCTGCGTCGCCGGCCGTCGTCACGCCGATTGAGGGGCGCGGCAACGTCAATCAGATTTTTTTAGTGGCGGCGCGCGATGCGCAGGTTGTCGTGCGGATGAATGACGACGCGGAGACGTTCGCGCAGTATCGCAAAGAGGCGTGGTGCATCGCGCAGACGACCGCGCGCGATGTGTCGGGGCCAGCGGTCTTGGCCGTGGGCCGCGCAGACCGTTACGCATACATGGTGCAGGCGTTCGTACGCGGCGCGAATGGAGCGGATAAACGCGATGCGAAAGCGCACATCTGGCGCAAGCTGGGCGAGTACGCGCGGTTGATTCACGCGGTTGAGGTGCGCGGACTGGGCATAACGCTGGCCGAGTTTGCACAAGGCAACGCGCGCACAGATTGGCTCAGGTACGTTGATTCCAACATCGCGCGCCTGACGGAAGCCGACGAGTTGATTGAACTGGGCGTGTTGACGTGGCCCGAAGCGCAAGCGGTCAAGCGGTTGTTCGGCAAGTTGCGCGAGCGCGAGTTCAAGTTCGGCCTGAATCACGGCGATCTCTCTTTGAAGAATACGATCATCAACGAGGCGGGCGCGATCACATTGCTTGATTGGGGATCGGCGCGGGCGGACATCGTGCCGCATGCGGATTTGATCCAGTTGTTGCGCATGCAACTGCTGGAAGACGATCCTGACGACGAGAGCTTGCGCGCGTTTCTGGCCGACTACGGCCTTACGCCGGCCGAGTTTGCGCGCATGCGGTCGGCGTTGGCTGGCTTGTTGCTGCTCCGTGCCTGCGACACACTCAGATGGGCCATCGAACGTCGGCCCGAACGCATTGCAGACTTAGCCACGCAAGCTAAGCTCATCGTTGCGCACACGCTGCATCAGGTCTGACCAGCAAAATTACGGGCCTGCCGGCGCAACAATCTGATAAATTTAGCTGGCAGATTCGTGGCGCGCGACAAGCGAAAGTTGAGACAGCGTAGATGACGCAGACAGAGTTGCACGTGTTGCTTGCGTTTCTCGCCGAGACGCCGGAGATGGTGCGGCGGTTGACGAGCGCGTTGGATGCGGCGGGCATGCGTTATAAGCCGTCGCCGACGGAGTTCTCCGCGTTGGAGCAGGTCTGTCACTTGCGCGACATCGAGCGCGAGGGCTACGCGGTGCGCCTGCGTAGTCTGCTGGCGGAGGATGAGCCGGCGCTGCCGGACGTTGACGGCGCGAAGCTGGCGCGCGAGCGCGACTATCAGGGGCAG
Source organism: Acidobacteriota bacterium (assembly GCA_031359515.1). GTDB lineage: Bacteria > Acidobacteriota > Blastocatellia > Pyrinomonadales > Pyrinomonadaceae > QHXQ01. The sequence continues at coordinate 1,839 of JANMAD010000313.1, forward strand.
GATTTCGCGGCTGCGCTCGCGGCGTTCGCAGAGGCGCGGCGAGAGAATGTAGCGGTCATTGAAGGACTGACATCCGCTCAGTTAGAGCGTGCGGGGTTGTTCGCGGGCGTCAGGCGTGTGACGGTGGCGGACGTGTTGGAGATGATGCGCGAGCATGACGAGGCGCATCGGGCGGAGTTGCAAGAGTTGAACGCGCAGATCAGTGTGCGCCAAATTTAACGAGGGAAAGGTTGGACGGGCGCGAGCCGTCTGGACAATAAAAGCTTGGCCTTAGAGATTAAATTGGACGACGTGGAAGTGCGCGTGCTGGGTGCGCTCATCGAGAAGCAGGTGACGACGCCGGAGTATTATCCGCTGACGCTGAACGCGCTCGTGCATGCTTGCAATCAGACCTCGAATCGCGAGCCGGTCGTGGCTTACGACGAGCAGACGGTGGTGTATGCGTTGGAGAGTCTGCGCGAGAAGAAATTGGCGCGGATGGTCACGACGGCCGATGGGCGCGTGCCGAAGTACCGGCACGTGTTGGAGGAAGTGATCGAGTTGCGCGCGGCCGAGAAGGCGGTGCTGTGCGTGCTACTGTTGCGCGGGCCGCAGACACCCGGCGAGTTGCGCGGACGCACCGAACGGCTCTACTCATTCTCCGAACTAGCTTACGTCGAAGGGACGCTGCAAGCATTGAGTGAGCGGCCCGATCCGCTCGTCGTCAAACTGCCGCGCCAGGCGGGGCGCAAGGAATCGCGCTACGCGCATCTGCTGTCCGGCCCCGTGCAGTTTGAGGAGCAGCCGCGCACCGTACGACCTGAAGCGGCGACGGTGGCCGTACGCGCAGAGAACGAACGCATCACGCGGTTAGAATCGGAAGTGAGCGCGCTCCGACAAGAGTTGAGTGAAGTGCGGCGCGAGTTCGCGGAGTTTAAGAAGCAATTCGATTGATTGCCTTTGCGTCTTTGCGCCTTTGCGTGAGGA
>JANMAD010000347.1:0-8055 GCA_031359515.1 Acidobacteriota bacterium
CCAATGTGTTTTCACACTTGTTTCTAATTAACCTTGGTAATTTTTAATTTTTTGTGTTTTATTTTTTCTGCTCTCGCGAACCCCAACACATAAAAATTAAAACCACAAAACTGTAAACTGCCTTCAACTGCCTTCTTGACATTCTCGCCCGCATCGCTTTCAATCAATCAGAGAGGCGTGTGCGGGCGTCAGTTCATTTGCCGCACCCCCGCACGACCGGCATTTGGCCGGGCCGCCTGCAAGCACGCGCACCGATCACCCCGATACTAATCACCACTGCGGAAAGCTTTGCTGCGAGCCGGAAGCATGCCTGCTGCCATCAATCAACTCACTAAGACCGCCACGCTACTCGTCGTTGACGGCGACGAGCGCGCCCGTGCGGCCTTGGGGCGTGCGTTGGAACAGGGGCCCTATCGCGTTCACACGGCGGCCGATGCGCCGACCGCGCTGCGTCTGTTGCACGAGGCGCACTGCGATCTGATCCTGCTCGCCAGCGAGATACCGGGTGTGGACGGCCTCGCCTTGTGTCGCGTGCTACGCGCGCAGGCGACGACGAAGCGGCTGCCGATCATAATGCTCGCCACCCGCGATGAAGAAGAGTTGCAGGTCGGCGCGTTCGCGGCAGGTGCGGACGATTTCGTCGTCAAGCCGGCCGCGCGGCGCGAGTTGTTGTCGCGCGTGAGCGCGCACCTCGAAGCCGCGCGGCGCGAGCGCACGCTCGCGGGCAGCAACCGCGAGTTGGCTTTTCTCGCGGACTTGGGGCGCGGGCTGCTCGTCGCGCTTGAGCCTTTGCAGGTCGTCCGGCGCGTCGCGGGCGCAACTTACGACGCGGCCAACGCGGCGCTCTGCGCGGCCGTTGTGGGCACCAGCCCAGAGAGCGTGCGCACGGGCGACGAAGACGTTGCGCCGCTCGCCAGTGAGTTCGTCGCGTGCGTGTTCGACCGCGAGGGCAGCGCCGAAGGGCCTGCGCTGGTGGACGCGGAGAAATTGCAGCGTTGGCTGGCAACGAAACCTTCGGCCGCAGTCATGTTCGAGCGGCGCGCAGACTTCTTGCTGCATGATGAAGCGCATCGGGTCGAGTACGTTGCACCGCTCCGGTTCGCTGGGCGGGCGCTGGGCGCGCTCGTCGTCGCGTTCGACAGCGCGGCGGACTGCGGCGAGACGGAAGCGCGCTTGATTGATGCGGCGGCACAGCAAGCGGCGCTCGCGACGCACATCTCTTCGTTGTACGCGGCGGCGCGTGCGTCGTCCGTGAGTCTCGCGCGCGAGGTCGAGCGGCGCACGGCCGAGGCCGAAGCGCAGCGTCGTTTCACCGAGGCGATCATTGACAGTCTGCCGGTCTCGCTCTACGCCGTGGATCGCGGTCATCGCATCGTCGCGTGGAATCGCAACCGCGAGTTGGGCGGGCAGGGTATCCCGCGCCGGAATGCACTGGGGCGCAACATTTTCGACGTGCTCACGCGCCAGTCCCGCGTCACGCTGGAACGCGAGTTCGCCCGCGCCTTTGAGACGGGTAGCATTGAGCGCATCGAGCAGGAGAGCGCGGACGCCGACGGGCATACGAAGCACTGGCTCGTCAGCAAAATTCCGATGCGCGCCGACGGCGCGGAGGTGTCGCATGTCATCACAGTCGGCGAAGACATCACGGCTCGCGTCGCGGCGAATCGCGCCGTCGCGCGGACGGAAAAACTCGCGGCCGTCGGCCGCTTGGCGGCCGGCGTCGTGCATGAGATTAACAATCCACTGGCGACTATCGCGGCGTGCGCCGAGGCGTTGGAGATGCGCGTGGGCGAGGGCGCTTATGGCGCGTCGCGCGAGGTGGACGATCTGCGCGAATACCTTGCGCTCATCCGCAGCGAGGCATTTCGTTGTAAGCAGATCACGAACGGGCTGCTCGATTTCAGTCGCGCACGCGCGGGCGAGCCTGCGCCCGTCTCGCTGACCGAAGTGGTCAAGGCGGCGGCGCGTTTGTTGCGGCATCAACGCCGCGCAAAGGACATTGAGTTTCAAGTTGAGGTCGCGGATGATGTGGCGGTCATCGCGGGCGATGCGGGACAGTTGCAGCAGGTGGTGATCATTCTCGCCGAGAACGCGATTGATGCCATGCCGCAGGGCGGCACGTTGACGTTGCAGACTTATAACGAAGGCGCGGGTGTGCGTCTGCAAGTGCGCGACACGGGCGTCGGCATCGCGCAGGAGAACGTAGTGAAGATTTTCGATCCGTTCTTCACGACGAAAGAGATCGGGCGGGGCACGGGCCTCGGCCTCGCCGTCTGTTATGGTATTGTGACGGAGCATGGCGGCCATATCAGCGTGGATTCGACGGTGGGGCGCGGCACGACGTTCATCGTCAGCTTGCCCGCGCTAAGCGAAGCGACAAAAGAGGAGAGCGAGTGAGTTGAGTAACCCTGTGCCGACCAGAATCATCGTCGTCGAAGACGAAGCGAACCTGCGGCTCGTGCTGCAAAAGGAACTGGAGCGCGCGGGCTACGAAGTGCGTGTCGCGTCCGATGGCGAAGCGGCCTTAAAGCTGCTGGAAGAGACGAACGTGGATGTGCTGCTGAGCGACATCAATATGCCGCGCATGGACGGGTTGGAGCTTTTGCGCCGGGTGCATCAGCGGCCGAACCCGCCCGAAGTGATCATGCTCACGGGGCACGCCACCGTCGAAACCGCCATCGAGGCGATGAAACTCGGCGCATACGATTATCTCTCGAAGCCATATCACATCACCGAGCTTGATGCGCTCGTGCGGCAAGCGGCAGAGAAGCGGCAACTGCGCGTGGACAATCAGCGTCTGCGCGCACAGATCGCGCGGCAGGCGGAGACGCCGGACATCGTGTACGACTCGGCGGCGATGCGCGAATCGTTGCGTCTGGTCGAGCGCGTCGCGCCGTCGGATGCGTCCGTGCTGATCACGGGCGAGTCGGGCACGGGTAAAGAGCTGATTGCGCATGCGATTCATCAACTGTCGCAACGCCGCGACGGTTCGTTCATCGATCTGAACTGCGCAGCCTTCACCGAATCGCTGTTAGAGTCGGAATTGTTCGGGCACGAAGCGGGCGCGTTCTCCGGCGCGAAGGCGCGCAAATTGGGGCTGTTCGAGTTGGCGGATAACGGCACGTTGTTTCTGGACGAGGTGACGGAGTTGCCCGCGCCGCTGCAATCGAAACTCTTGCGCGCGATTGAGACGCGCTCGTTCTATCGCGTCGGCGCGGTGCGCAAGGTGCAGGTCAACGTGCGCATCATCGCCGCGACGAATCGGGACATCAGCCAGGCGATCAACGACGGGTCATTCCGCTCCGATCTGCTCTACCGGATCAACGGTTTCCAGATCAACCTCGCTCCCTTGCGCGAGCGCACGGAAGACATTGAGCCACTCACACGCCACCTGTTGAAGAAGCTCGGCGGCCCGCACCCGCCCGACATCGCACCCGGCGCGCTCGATGCGTTGCGCGCCTATCACTGGCCCGGCAACGTGCGCCAACTGCGCAACTGTCTGGAGCGCGGCGTGCTGCTCGCCAACGACGGCCGCATCACACCGGCCGAGTTGCCGCCGGAAATTTTGCAGCCCGCAGGCACGCCCACGCAGTCAGCCGCCGCGGCCGTAGCGGCCGGCCTCAACGAACAAGGCGGCGTGCCGCCGCTGCGTGAGGTCGAGCGCCAGCAGATTCTGGCCGCGCTCGAACAGACCAACTGGCATCGCGGCAATACGGCCGAGTTGCTCGGCATCTCGCCCTCGACCCTTTATCGCCGCCTGCGCGACTACAATCTCACGCGCAGACATTAACGCGCCGTGTGGTTACGTGCGCGGAATATTCGCCGTACCCATGAGCACGTAGAGACCATTGAGCGGGCACAGCAAAAACGATCTCAAATTTGAAATTTGAGATCGTTTTGCTGTGCCCGCTCTGTTGAGTTGCGCGGCAGGTGCAGACAAGCAAGCGGGCTAGACGCTCGACGACGAAGAAGAGGAATCGGCGCGCTTGGTGTCCGGTTTGTTAAGGCGGCGTTGCGCGTCTTCGGCTTTGCCGGGCTGACCGGTGCGCAGGTAGAGGTTGATTAAGCGGCGCAACACGTCCGCATCCGCCGGGTTGAGTTTGCGCGCGGCCTCGAAATATTTGATGGCGTCGCGGTCGCGCCCCGCCGTCTCAAGGAGCGCGCCCGTCTGCAAACGCGCATACAACTCGCCGCCGGCCCGCGCGAACTGTTTGTAAGCTTCGTCGAATTTATGTAAGCGGCCATAGACGAGCGCGAGATTGTTGGCGAACTGCGGGCTGGCCGGGTTGCGCCGCGCGGCCGATGTCAGATACGCGAGCGCGTCCTGATAGCGGCCAGTCAGATAAAGCGAGTAGCCGAGATTGTTAAGCGTGGCGGCATCGGCGGGCGCGGCCGTGAGCGCCCGCACGTAATACTCCTGCGCCTGTTGGTGTTGCCCGAGCCGGTCGTAGGCGAGACCGAGCAAGTTATTGGCCGAGATCAAATCGGGGCCGGTGACGGCCGCGATAGAGAGTTGCGCCAACGCCTCGTTAGTGTAGCCACGCTCTAACAGCGCGCGGCCTTGCGAGAGCGGATCGAGGGCGACACCTTCCAGCACCGGCGTGAACGGGCGCGGCTCAAACGTAGGCGCGGGTTCGTCCGTCGGGGGCAAGGGCGCGGCGGTGAACGAAGGCGCGTTGCCCGGCGCGATCAGATCGGGGCCGGCCGGGAGCGCAACTTTATTGACGCGCGGCTCGGGCAGTGCGGAGATAGCGGCGACGGTTGGTTGGGGCTGCGGCGTAGCCTTTGTCCGGGCCGACTGCGGCGCGGCCGGTTGTGGCGGCTGGGGCGTGGTCGTGCGTTGCGCGGTGGTGCGCTTGGTTTTGCTGCCGCCGAACAGACGCGCGAGCGCGCGGAACGGTGCGGCCAGCGCACGCAGAAACGCATTCCCGTGTTTCTGCGGCGCGGCGTTACTGTCTGTATCCTGCCCGCCCGCTGTAGCCTGCGCGTCGAGCGCCACACCGGCTACTTGCGCCTGCATTGCGGATGGGCTATGGGCGGTGTCGGTGGCAACGTTCGTCGGCGTGTCGAAGGCAGCCTGACCTGCCGCAGTTGGTAGCGCGAGCGCCAACGCGCAGACGAGCGTGAGCGAAAGAAGTTTATAAGCGTGCATGAGTAGCATCCCTCAACAGTTGACGTTCACGCGCCCCCGGCAGGGGCGCGGGTGGCGGCAGCGTGGTTCGAGTTGAACCGGATGGATTGTAGGGCCTGGATAGCGACTGGTCAAAAGTGATCGGATGATAAGCGGAGCGGTGTGGACGCATAAAAGCACCGGCGCGAGGGCGAGTCGCGCCGGTGCTTGGGAGGGCAAGAGAGATGCGCGCGAAGCTCAGCCGCACTGTTTCTGCTGGCGGCGGCGCTTGTAATACAGACCGGCGAGACCTGTGCCGAGCAAGGTCAACGTCATCGGCTCCGGCACGGCGGCAGGGTTCGTGGTGTAGGCGAACGTGATGCCGTTGTTCCAGAAGTGGCAGTCAGAGTCCAACCCGAAGGCGATGCTGTTGCCGTTAGCGATAAACTGCGAGAGCAATTGCAACTGCGCCGACGTGAACGTGAAGACGTAAGTGGTCGCCGTCGTAGTGAACGAGCGCGAGAAGAGCAGCGAGTTGCCCGTGCCCGAAGTGACGAGCGGGTTGCTGGTTAGATCGCTGCCGGCGAAGGCGTCGCTGATGTCCGTGACTGGCACTTGATTCGGATCAACGTCCTGATAGGAAGTGATGCCATTAGTGGTGGCAGTGCGCGTGCCGTTCGCCGTCGCATAGTTGTTGGCCGTGTCGAGCAGATGGACGAACAGCATGTTCGGGTTCGTGTCCCAATTGCGGATGCTGGTGAAGGTAAGCGTCGCACTCGTAATGGTCTGTCCTTGCGGCACGCTTACATTGTTGAGCTGCCAGGTGTAGGCGCGATGATGATCCAGATCGAACTGGTTCGCGCCGCCCTGATAGCTGCTATTGTTCGGATTGTTGGTGCTGGTATTTGTGTTCGGCGCGGTAGCGGGCGGACTGAAGGTGAACGTGGTGGCCCGCACGCTGGCCGGCAATGCGAAGACGAGGAGTGCGGCAAGAGATAGAAACAACTTTTTCACGAGTAGATTCCTCCTGAGACTGATGCTGGCAAACTGGAACGAGGCTGTTAGAGACAGAGACCACTGCTGAGCGTGCGCCGCACCGCGTCCGCAAGATTGATTAAGGGCTGCGTTTTCTGTCGCACCTAAAAGATAGTGTTAGTGGCCGAGGGTTTCCAGAAAACTCTGGTGGTTTACGAGGTCGTATGAGGGCTGCTGGCCATGAAGGCCGCACGATAGCGCACTGCAAGCGCGACGGGGCGGCGGGTGTCTAGATTCATCGCCACTTGCACCTGCGTCGAACGCGCGCACAACGCGCCGTCGCCCGCCCGCCGCACGAGATATTCGAACGTAGCGGAGCTTTGGCCGACGCGTGAGACGTAAACTTCCACGTCAATTTCGTCGCCATAGACGAGCGGCACGAAGAACTCCGTGCGCACGTTGACGGTCGGAAAGCCGATGCGCTCGGCAGCCAGCAGTTGTTGATAACTGCTGCCGCAGCACGCGGCGAAAAACTCTTCGAAGGCGACATGGCAGTAGTGAAAGATATGCGGGTAGTAGACGAGACCGGCCGGGTCGGTCTCGCCAAAACGGACGGTGATGCGGGTGGAGAAAGACATAAAGAACAGTGACGAGTGACGAGTGACAAGTTAAACGCTTTGTCTTAGCTCGTCACTCGTCACTTGTCACTGCTCTTAAGCTGCTTGCGATCAATCTTACCGCGATCATTCTTCGGCAACGATGGCACGAACTCGATCCAGCGCGGGTACTTGTAAAGCGCGAGGTGTGTCTTGACGAACTCTTTGAGCGTTTGCGCAAGCTCCGCGTCCGGCCTGTGCGTCGCGCGCACGACGACGAAGGCTTTCGGTTTAACCAACCCATCGCCCGCGTCGTGCCCGATGACGGCGCATTCGACGACCGCTTTGTGTTGCAACAGACAACTCTCGATCTCGACCGGCGCGACGTAGACGCCCGACACTTTCAGCATGTCGTCGGTGCGCCCGTGATACCAGTAGTAGCCCGCCTCATCCACGTGGAACTGATCACCCGTTGTGCAACTGTCGCCCGCGAACGTCTCCTTCGATTTCTCGTGCGCCTGCCAGTAGCAGAGCGCGGCCGAGTCGCCCTTGATGCGCAGCGTGCCCATCTCGCCCGTCGCCACCTCGCGCCCTTCCGCGTCCACGATCTGCGCTTCGTAACCCGCGACGATGCGCCCCAGACTACCCGGCCGCACGTCGCCGGATCGGTTCGTGATGTAGATGTGGAACATCTCGGCCGAGCCAATCCCGTCAAGAATCTCGACGCCGAAAGTTTTCCGCCAACGCTCGTACAACTCGACCGGCAACGCCTCGCCCGCCGACAGACAGAAACGCAACGACGATAAATCCCGCGCCGCCGCGTGCTCGACGTTGAGCATACCGTTGATCATCGTCGGCACGCTCGTCAGCACCGTCGGGCGATAACGCGCGATCACTTCAAACAATTTCTCCGGCGTCGAACGCTCCGCGAAGAGCGCGGTCGCGCCGCCGACGGCGAAGGGGAAGAGCAGATTCGTGCCCGTCGCATAACCGAAGAACAACTTCGGCACGGAGACGGTCAAGTCATGCTCGTTCATGCCCAGCACGCCCTTCGCATAACATTCGGTGTTGTACGGCAGGTCGTGATGCAAATGTACCGCGCCCTTCGGATGGCCGGTCGAGCCGGACGTGAACAGCCAGATCGCGATGTCGTCCTTGTGCGTGTCGGCGGGCGTCAACTCATCAGGCATTTGCGCGACGGTGTGCGCGAACGATTTGAACTCGCCGTGTGCCGCGCCCACGACGAGCACGTTACGCAAATGCTTCGCGCCGCGCGCGGCTTGCGTGAAATTCTCCAGCAGCGATTCATGTACGACGGCGACGCGCGCCCGCGTGTACTCAAGGTAATACTCGTAATCCGCCGCCGGCAGCAAC
>JANMAD010000366.1:0-7236 GCA_031359515.1 Acidobacteriota bacterium
GCGGTTATGCTGCCACGAAGCAGCCCGCAGAGTCAAAGTTGGCCGCTTGTTTATATGTCGCGTCGTAAGACCGAAAAATTATTCGCTGAGCCAGAGCCGGGTGTCACCGCTACGGCAGTGAGCGAGGGTGCGCCGCTCGCCGAGCGCATGCGCCCGCGCACGCTCGCGGAGTTTGTCGGGCAGCAGCAACTCGTCGGCGAAGGGCGCGTGTTGCGCCGTCTGTTGCACGGGCAAGGGACGCTGCCGTCGCTCATCCTCTGGGGCGCGCCGGGCACGGGCAAGACGACACTCGCGCGCCTGCTCGCACTACGCGACGACGCGGATTTCATTGCCCTCTCGGCCGTCTTTTCCGGCGTCAAAGATGTGCGCGAAGCAATCGCGCGGGCACGCGAGACGCGCCGCACAGGCCGGCGCACAGTCCTCTTCATAGACGAGATTCATCGTTTCAACAAGGCACAGCAAGACGCGCTGCTGCCAGCGGTCGAGGATGGCACGATCATTCTGATCGGTGCGACGACCGAGAACCCTTCGTTCGAGGTTATCGGCGCGCTGCTTTCACGCGCGCGTGTGCTGGTACTGCAACCGCTCGGCGAACAGGAGATCGAAACGCTGCTCCGCCGCGCGTTAGGCGATCAAGCACGCGGACTCGCAAACTTGCAGCCAGTCATTGCTGATGAACTACTCGCGCGGCTGGCACGCGCGGCGGGCGGCGATGCGCGCGTGGCACTCGCCGCGCTCGAAGCGGCCGTTGATGTGACCGCGCCCGATGCGAGCGGCGGGCGCCATGTCACGGACGAGACATTGGCTGAGACGATGGGGCGGGCGCGCTATGCCTATGACAAGGGCGGCGAAGAGCATTACAACCTCGCGTCCGCGCTCATCAAATCGCTACGCAACTCGGACGTGAACGCCGCGCTCTACTGGCTGGCGCGGCTCATCGAAGGCGGCGCTGATCCGGTCTTTATCGCGCGCCGGCTCTGCATCCTCGCATCGGAAGATGTCGGCTTGGCCGATCCGCAGGCGATGGTGCAGGCGGCGGCCGCGGCCGAGATCACGCAACTGATCGGTTTGCCCGAAGCTCTTTATCCGCTCTCGCAGGCGACCATCTACTTAGCGCGTGCGCCCAAGTCGAACGCCGTCAAACGCGCGTATCTCGCCGCCGCCGAGGACGCACGCGAGACCGCGCGCGAGCCTGTGCCGCTCCAACTGCGCAACGCCGTCACACCGCTTATGCGCCGCGTTGGCTACGGCAGCGGTTATCGTTATGTGCATGACGACGCGGACGCGAAAGATGAGATGGCGTGTCTGCCGGAGCAATTGCGCGACAGAGAATATTTCAAGGGTGAATAAGCGACTGTGAATCAGCAAGCGAGCGAGAAAGAGTTAGCCTATCTCTACGAACTATACATCGCGCCGGATTGGGGTGAGCGGTTTGCAGCGTTGATTGACGCGCACGTGAAGCTGCCGAAGGATGGCACGGTGCTATATGTCGCTGCCGGCACGGGCGGGCACGCGCTGGCGTTGAAGGAGCGCGCGGGCGCGGACGTGACGCTCGTCGGCGTGGACGAGAGCGAGGAGCGTTTGCAACTCGCGCGCGTGAAAGCCGCGGCCGTCAAGCTCGGCGCGACGACCCAATTCCGGCTCACGCAACTTGAAGCATTGGACTTCGAGGATGAACAATTCGAGCTCGTTATCGGCGACGCCTCATTGGTTGCGCCGGTGCGTTTGCCGGAGATGCTGGCGGAGTTAGTGCGCGTGGCCGCGCCCGGCGGCACGGTCGCGTTTCATTTGCCGACCGCGTCCAGCTTCGGCGAGTTTTTTTCGCTCTACTGGGAAGCGCTCAGCAATGTCGGGCTGTTCGCGGAGACGCCGCTCGTCGAGCAACTCATCACGGAGTTGCCGACCATCTCGACTGTTGAGCAGTTGGCGACGCACGAGGGTTTGGACGAGGTGCAGACGTGGACGAATCTAGAGGAGTTCAATTACGCTTCGGGCGCGGAGTTTTTGAGCGCGCCGCTCGTCAAAGATTTTCTCTTGCGCGATTGGCTTGAATCGTTGGCGGACGAGGCGGCACATGCGCAGGTGCTGACGGAGATCGAGCGGATCATCGATGACGAACGGCACGAGGGCGCGTTCACGCTCTCGCTCAAGGCGACACTCGTCGTTGGGCGAAAAGGCAGTTAAAACAAGCCCTTTTACCGCTACGGATGTGGAAGATGGCGGCGATTACGAGTTTTCTTCGATCACCTTTGAAATGTTCTCGCGCCCCTATTGTGCCGGCTCGCGCGGCCTGAAACCTGTAAGGAGAAATAAGATGCTTTCAAGCAAGCGCGCTATCATGATCGTCCTCGCCCTGTTATTGCTCACCGGTCTCGCCGGCGCGCAGAAGCGGCGCAAAACCGTCACGGTCGCTCCCGCGCCGCCATCGGTGAATCTTACCTCAGACAGGACGACCGTCACGCTCTGCGCACGCGAGAGCGAAAACTCGGCGCGTGTGCGGCTGACGGCAAACGCAAGCTCACCTGATGGGCTGCCGATGCGCTACACGTGGAAGACCACAGGCGGGCGCATTGATAGCGATGGCGCGAATCCGGTCTGGGATCTGACGGGCGTTGCGCCCGGCACATACATCGCATCGGTTGACGTGACCACCGGCGATGCGCGCTGCACGGCCTTTGCCACTGTCCCGGTCGCCGTCATTGCATGTCCGCCGCTCCGCGAGGTCTGCCCGAACATCTCGATCTCGTGCTCCGACGCCGTAACGATGGGCACGCCGCTCACCTTTGCCGCCGACGTGAACGGCGGCACGCTGGGCGCGCAGCCCGTCTATCAATGGTCAGTCTCGGCGGGCACGATCACGAGCGGACAAGGCACGCCCACGATCTCTGTCTCGACCGCAGGCTTGGGCGGACAAGAGGTGCGAGCCAGTTTAACGGTGAACGGTTACGGCGGGTTGAATTGTGCTTCCTCGTGCGCGACGCCCGTGCGGGCAGAGCGCATCAGGCCGCGCAAGTTCGACGAGCTTGGCTCGCTCACGAACGATGACGAAAAGGCCCGGCTCGACATTTTCGCCGCCGAGTTGCAAAGCGATCCGCGCGCGTCCGGTTACATCATTGCGACGGGTGGCAAGCCGGGCGAGGCTCAGTCGCATGCCAGCAAGGCGAAACTCTATCTACTCAACTCACGCGGCTTGGATGCGAATCGCATCGTGACCTTGCAGGGTCGGCCCGGTGGTGGTTTGCGGATGGAACTATGGCTCGTGCCGGCCGGTGCAGAGACACCGACAGTGCCGTAACGGAATTTAATTCAGTAGCAACTGCCGGTGGATATTCATCGGGGATTAGTCACACGAAGGCGGCGCGAATGATTCGCGCCGCCTTTGTGCTATGCGCAAACTTATGCGTGCGGGTTCGACTTCTCGGCTTCACGCTGGCGGGCGGCGCGGCGGCGCGCTTCCTCAAACAGTGTTTCGTCATCAACGGCGGCCAATTCCGCCTGTGGTGCGGCGGCCACCTCGCTCCTGGGCAACTGCTTGCGCTGCGCTTCCGCTTCCGCTTCATCTATCCCATCGCGGAACGCGCGCTTGCTCTGCCCCAGCGCCTTGGCCAGTTGCGGCAGGCGGCTTGCGCCGAACAACAAGAACACGATCAAAAGTATGATGACCAGTTCTTGTGTGCCTAAGCCGAAAGCTAATGTTGCTCTATTTATCATTTGCGACCTTTACCTTGCCTTGCGGCGGCAGCGCAACTTAACCGTCGGCTTCGCTGCCCGATTCAAAAAAGAGATACTTGCGCCATGTCACGTCGGCGCGGCCCAGATAGCGCATGATCTGGCGATTGACGTGCAACGAGAAACCGCGCGGGCGACGCACCAGATGCATGCCCGCTTCTTCCGGCGTGCGACTTCCCTTGCGATGATTGCAGCGCTTACAGCACGCGACCAGATTATCCCACGTGCTTTCGCCGCCCCGCGAGCGCGGGAACACGTGATCGAGCGTCAACTCGGACGGCGGCAGGTGCTTGCCGCAATACTGACAGGTCGAGTGATCGCGCAGCAGTATGTTCTTGCGCGAGAGCGAGCGATGCTTGAACGGGATGTGTATGTACTCGGTCAGGCGTATGACGGACGGCGCGTGCATCGTCACCTTCGCGGAATGGAGCATGTGCCCGTTATGCTCTTCCATCCGCGCCACCCCTTTGAAGATCAACACAACCGCGCGCCGCTCATTACACACGTTGATCGGCTCGAAAGAGGCATTCAGGACTAAGACACGGCCAGTCATCTTGCCATCAAATACTACAGTGACGAGTGACGAGTGACAAGTGATGAGTTAAAGACAAGTGCTTGCCTGTCACTCGTCACTCGTCACTTGTCACTATTTTTGATGCGGTCGGTCGCGGCGACGAGCGCGCTGCGGATGCCGGGTTCGAGGGCAGAGTGGCCGGCGTCGGCGATGATCTGGAAGTCGGCTTCGGGCCAAGCGCGATGCAGTGCCCATGCGCTCACGAGCGGGCAGACCACGTCATAGCGGCCCTGCACGATGACGCACGGGATGTGGCGGATCGCGCCGACATGCTCGATCAGCCAGTTGTCCGTCTCGAAGAAAGCGTTGTTGATGAAGTAGTGACACTCGATGCGCGCGAACGCCAGCGCGAACTCGTCTTCGGCGTAATGCTCGATGAAGCTCGGATCGGGGAAGAGTTTCGACGTGCTGCCCTCCCAGATGCTCCACGCGCGAGCCGCCGCCAGTCGCGTCGGCGCATCGTCACTCGTCAAACGCCGATGATAGGCGCGCAACAGGTCGCCGCGCTCCGCCGCTGGAATGGCCGCGAGATATTGCTCCCACACGTCCGGAAAGAGCGCGCTCGCGCCCGCTTGATAGAACCAACTGATCTCCTGCGGCCGACACAGAAAGATGCCGCGCAAGACGAGCGAGCGCACACGTTCGGGGTGCGTCTCGGCGTAAGCGAGCGCCAGCGTACTGCCCCATGAACCGCCGAACACGTGCCAACGCTCGATGCCGAGATGCTCGCGCAGACGCTCCGTGTCCGCGACCAGATGCCACGTCGTATTATCTTCCAGACTTGCGTGCGGCGTACTCTTGCCTGAGCCGCGCTGATCGAATAGCACGATGCGGTAAGCGCGCGGATCGAAGAAGCGACGATAGTCCGGCGTAGTGCCGCCGCCGGGGCCGCCGTGTAGAAAGACAACAGGCTGCCCCGCCGGATTACCGCTCTGTTCATAGTAGAGAGTATGCACGGCCGAGACGGGCAGCAGGCCTTGATCGTAGGCTTCAATCGGTGGATAGAGATCACTCATGCGGCTATCATACAGATGTCAGATGCTAGATGCTAAATCGAAACCTACGATATTGGCACAAAAGACCAGAAGCTGATCCACGAATTCACACGAAACAAAGGCAGGCAATTTCGTGGATTTTCGTTCGTGTCGTTTCGTGTGAATTCGTGGATGATGTTTTGCTGTCTGTCCCAACTTTCCATGTCTCGATTTAGATGCTAGATGCTGATCAGAGCTGCCATCTGACATCTGCTTTTACACCCGCGCCACCGTCAGCACGCACACTTCGACCGCACCGGCGGCTTTGAGCGCGTGGGCGCAGGCGGAGACGGTTGCGCCGGTCGTGAACACATCGTCAACGAGCAGGACGCGCTCGCCTGCGACAAGACGCGGGCGGACGACTTGAAAGGCGGCGGCAACCGTCTCGCGCCGCGCGCGTGCGTCCATGCCGGCGCGGTGCTGCACTGTATGCGTCGTGCGTCCGAGACTCCATTCATCGAGCGGCAGTCCTGTCGTTCGCGCCAGCGCACGCGCGAGCAACGCGGCTTGATTGAACCCGCGCTCGCGCTCACGGGCTGGATGAAGCGGTACAGGGATGATGCGCGTTGTGCCAGCGAGCGGCGGGCGGCTATGCACGGCGCAGAGCAGATCGGCAAGACGCGCGCCGACGTACGGCGTACGTTTTAAGCTAAGCACTGCCGCGCGCAACGCGCCTGCGTATGTGCCGACGGCCCGCGCCGCCGTAAAGCCTTCGGCATCGCAACGCCGGCAACGCACGCCTGCCCGATCCTCAGCCGTCACCGCTGCCAGCGCCAACGTGCCGCACTTCCAGCAACAGGTCTCATCGCCCGTGAAGATACGCGTCGCCTGCCAGCACGCCGCGCAGGCTGGCGCATCCGCGCGTCGTTCGACGTGCGCCACACCGCATGCTGCGCACACCATTGGATAGACGAGCGCGAGCGTCGCGTCGTACAGCGCATCAAGTTGGCGCACAAGCTTCATTGTGGTGAGGGCCGGATGTAAATTGTGTTTGCGTTCCGCGGCAGAGCATACACGAAAAACAGTCGCCGGTCTCGAACGATTCAAGACCGGCGACTATGCTACCCCGCGCTGCCCGGAGTTGGTTTGATAAGTTCAGGTTAAGACTTTATTCCTCGTCCACGTTCAACAGCCCGCGCTCCTGCAAATCCTGACACTTGAGACAAAAGCGCGCCCACGGCACGGCTTCAAGCCGCTTCTCTTGCACCGGCTCGCCGCAGTTGACGCAATCGCCATACTCGCCCGCTTCGGCCCGCCCCAGCGCCTCATCAATCAGGTCGAGCAGCTTGCGGTCGTTCGCCGACATGGAGATCAGCAACTCTTTGGTGTAAGCGTTCGCCGCCATGTCCGCCGGGTCTTGCGTCGCTTCGAGGTCGCGCTCGCGGCTCGACATCTCCGCCTCCGTCACCTGCCGGAACAGACTCTCGCGCCGCGCCAGCAGCCGGTCACGGTAAGTTTTAGTTTTTCTTTTATCCATCTTCGCCCTCTCGCCCTAATTGATGCGGGAGACATCAGCCGATTACATTACCCGCACTTGCATCGGTTTACTTCTGATACGGCAAACCACGCGTGATCGTGTACGCGCGATAGAGTTGCTCGACCAATAGGACGCGCGCTAACTCATGCGTCAACGTCAACCGCGACAGCGACCAACGCACATCGGCTCGCGCTTTCAATTCCGGCGCGACGCCGAGATGGCCGCCGATGATAAACGCGATCTCTTTCAACCCGCGCACCTGCCAACGCTCGACTTCTACTGCCAACTCCGGCGAGCTCCACTCGCGCCCGGCCACGTCAAGCAGCACGATTAACGAATCAACGCGTAACGCATCGGCGATCCGTTTACTTTCATCTGTCAAGACCGTCCCCGCGTCCTTGCTCGCACTCTCGCGCAACTCT
>JANMAD010000391.1:0-8693 GCA_031359515.1 Acidobacteriota bacterium
CGCCCGACGCGCATGCGGCGCACATCTTCAGCGAAGTGCGCGCGTGGCTGCGAGAAGATCAAGCCATGCAGCGCGACCGCGAACGGCTCCGCCAGGTCTGCTGCGCGCCGCGCCCGCCCGTGCAACTGCAACGCGCGCCGCGCCCGGCGAGCCTCTCCGCCGCGCAGGGCTAAGACACCACATGCACGGCCCGCGCCTTGATGAGGAGAAAGACCTCCGCGCCTTCGCGCAAATCAAGCGCGTTGATCGTGCCCGCTGTGACGCTCACTTTTATTTCGACACCACAATTAACTAACAACTCGGTCTGCTCCGGCAGACGCATGATCGCGCGAACGTGTCCCGCAAGCACGTTGCGTGCGCTTGTCTGTGTGAGTCGTTCGCGGGCGACGATGATGTCTTCGGCGCGCACGCCGACGGTGATGAGACTGCCGACCGGCAGCGCGTGGTAAGCCGCTTCGAGTTGCACGCCCTGCACCTCGACGATGGTCACACCGTCCGTCATTCGTTGTTCGATGACGCGCCCGGTAAACAGATTCTCCGTGCCGACGGCGCGCACGGCCAGCGCGCCCTGCGGCGAGTTGAACACATCGAGCGGGCGACCCGTCTGCACGACGCGCCCTTCATGCAATAAGATCAGATGCGCGCCGAGGCGCACGGCCTCCGCATGGTTGTGCGTGACATAGAGGAAGGGAATGCCGTCAGCGCGTTGAGCCGTGTCGATCTCGTCGAGCAGGCGCGTGCGTGTCGGCGCATCAACGGCCGAGAGGGGTTCATCGAGCAACAATATGTCGGGCTGTGCAGCGAGTGCGCGGGCCAGCGCGACGCGTTGCTGTTCGCCACCTGACAATTCGCGCGGGTAGCGGGCCGCGGCATGTTCGACGTTGAATAATGCCAGCAACTCGCGCACGCGCTCGTGGCGCGCACGCTGCTCTGGTTGGCGCAGACCATAGGCGACGTTCTGCGCGGCGGTCAGATGTGGGAAGAGCGCGGAGTCTTGAAAGACGAAGCCGATGCGGCGCGCTTGAATCGAGAGATTGATGCGCGCGGCCGAGTCGAAGAGGACGCGCGAGCCGTGCGCGATGCGGCCATCGTCGGGCGTGGCCAGCCCGGCGATGGCGCGCAAGGTCGTCGTCTTGCCTGAGCCGGACGGGCCGAAGAGGATGTTGATGCCGGCGCGTGTCTCGAATGCGAGGTCGAGCGCGAAGCCGGTGTGCGCGTGGTCGGCGTGCGCGAGCCTAACGTCGGCGGCGAGACGCAGCTTAATCTGCACCTGCAAAGTCGCGGTCACGCGGCGTGGGCGCGTGGGGCGCGGCTTAATCTATTGGTGAGATAAACGGCGGTCACTGAGACGAGCGTCAGCAGTAGTGCGAGCGTCTGTGCGCGGCGGTCGTCGCCGGAGACGACGGCCTCGAAGATAGCGAGCGGCAGCGTCTGCGTCTTGCCCGGAATGTTGCCGGCGATCATCAGCGTCGCGCCGAACTCGCCGAGCGCGCGGGCCGCGCTCAGCACGATGCCGGCCAGCACGCCGCGCCGCGCGAGCGGCAACGTCACGCGCCAAAACGTCGCCCACTCGCTTTTGCCCAGCGTGTAAGAGGCCAACTCATACTTCGGCTCAACGCTTTCAATGGCCGCGCGCGAGGCTTTCAGCATGAGCGGCAGCGCAACGACCGTGGCGGCGACGACTGCCGCCTGCCACGTGAACGTGAGCGTCCAACCCGTCCAAGCGTAGAGCGGCGCACCGAGCAAGCCGCGCCGGCCCAACAACACGATCAAGTAGTAGCCGGTCACGGTCGGCGGCAGCACGAGCGGCATGGTCAGCACGGCGTCGAGCAACTCGCGCCCGCGAAAGTCGCGCCGCGCCAGCAGGAACGCGAGCGCCAGCCCGAGCGCGGTGGTTAAGACCGTCGCGACCGCGACAACCAACAGAGAAACTTTGAGCGCCGACCAGATCATTTCTTTGAACTCAAATTTGAGATTTGAAATCTGAGATTTGAAATTTCAGATGAATGTTCAGTAAGGCTTAGCGTGTTGGGCTAAGGAAACCGTGCCTCGCTAACACGCTTTGCCCTTCGGCGCTGACGACGAGCGCGACAAACTGCCGGGCCGCGTCCGGCTGGCGACTGTCTTTTATGACCGCGATTGGATAGAGAAGGGGATCGTGCCATTCGTCGTGCGCGGTCGCCACGCTGATCACTTTGCCATGTGCGACCGCGACATCCGACACATAGACGATGCCTGCTTCGACCTCGCCGCGGGCCACGTAGTCGAGCACTTGCCGCACGTCCTCCGCCAAGATGAGTTTTGGTTGCAACTCAGACCAAAGGTTTAAGTGGGTCAGCGTTTGCTCGGCGTATTGACCGGCGGGCACGGTCTTGGGATTACCGATGGCGATCTTGCGCACGTTGGCCCGCGCAAGTTGCTCGAAGGTGTTGAGTTGCGCGGGCGAGTTGGCCGGGACGATGAGCGCGAGCGCGTTGCGGGCGAAGTCGCGGCGTGTATCGGCTAGCAATAATCCCTGCGCGGCAAGTTCGTTCATCTGCTTCGCGCCTGCACCGGCGAACACGTCGACGGGCGCGGCTTGTTCGATCTGTTTTTGCAGCAGCCCCGATGCGCCGAAGTTGAAGTTGATATGCGTGCCGGTGCGCGCCTCATAGAGTTGGCCGATCTCTGTGAAGGCGTCTTTGAGACTGACGGCCGCCGAGATGGTGATCTCTGCGCGAGCGGTGGGCGCGGTATTGTCGGTTGTCGTGTGCATGCGACAACCGGCGAGCAGCGCGAGCGCAGACATCAATAGGAGTCGTTTCATCGCGCGGCATTATACACAGACGCGGTGCGGGTTGATGCGAATTAGCGCCGTGCTATCACGTTAATGCCAATTGCCGATTATGATGAAGGGCCGGAAGTAAGTGCTGACGAAGGGCATAGCACCGGTGTGTGTCTTGGATTGTTGGGGCGGGTAGCGCACAGGGAAATGCTCGCCTCGGCGTGCCCGGCACGCCGAGGCGAGCATTATTGAAGGCGCTTAATCAGCTAGAGCGCCGGCGTACTTTAGCGCCCATCGTGGCCAACCCGATGGTGAGTAGTGTGATCGTGGCGGGTTCAGGTACTTGGCCGGGTACAGTGAATGTACTCGTGATAGCGACCGTGCCGCCCAGCATTACATTCACATCGCTGATGCTAAAGGTAAACGAACCGGAACCAGCGTTATTCGTGAAACTGAACGTCCGTGGTGTGTTGTCGAAATCAATCAATACGCCGCCGCCCTGCGTGCTCGAAATGTTTCCGGTTAGCGTAAACACGCTGCCACCGACGATGCCTCCCGGCGCATTAAGCTGTACGCGTAGGGTAAAAGTGTTGCCGTTGTAGTTTGCCGCGGGCCCGACAAGCGTGATGGAGCCGAGGTTGTTGAAATTCATCGCAGGATTAGGTGCGTTGTTAAGAATCACAAACCCGTTCGAGGTGGTGGCGTTAAAGAAAGAACTGTTATAAGTCAGCCCGGCAAGCGTATTGCTCGCATTGTTAAAGTTGCCGGCGGTCGTGCCCGCGACAGTCACTTCATCGGCTCGGGCTTCGCCTTGGGCTACGGCGAAGAGAGCCAGTAAAACAAAAGCCAGCGTTAGCGATTTACCCCGAAGCATGATTGCGTTCTTCATAATAACCTCTTCCTTGGTAATGGCCCGCCGATAAGCTAGTTGGCATGCCGGATATGTATTAACGGTTGCGCCTGGGCCGCAAGCTACGCCTTGTCGCCGGCCCGCGTTTTATGCCGGTGCCGCACCTTGGCCATGACGCCGGCTAAACCCGTCCCCAGCAACAGCAAGGTTGTCGGTTCGGGCGTCGCCGTTGGCGTGGTGATTACTCTGATGGTGGCAGTCAGCGGCACTGTTACCGTCCGGGCGGTGGGCGCGGATAACTGGCCCGGCGCACCCAGAGCGCTCAGATCGATCACAGCAGGGTTGATAGACAAAGAAAACGACCCGACGCCCACAGGCGTACGGTAACTGAATACGAATGGCGTGCTGTCAAAGTTAATGACCACAAAGCCGTTTGTGTCGGCAAAGACATTGCCAAAGACGGGTGCAGTGAAAGTGCTTGGATTATTGCCCTGGATGACGCCTGGCGAGTTAAACATTACCTGTAGGGTGAAGGCTCCTAAGTAATCGCCGTTGGGCGGGACGTTCAGGGTAAATGAACCCAGGTTGTTGATATTGTTGGGTTGAAGCGGTCTAGCATCTAGCACTAAGACGCCGCCGCTGGTCGTGCCGCTGAAGAACGCGCTGTTGTAGTTTAACCCTAACAAGTTGGTCGTACCCGTATTATTGAACGTGCCGGTCGTCGTGCCGGAAAGAAATAGTTCATCCGCGCACGCGACCTGCTGATTTAACGTATAGATTCCGACGAGCGCGAAACATATAAAGAGTGATTTCGCTAGCCTTGAGACACTTATCCGCATAGCCCCTCCCTTTCCCGACAGGCAAAGCCCAATTGTTAATTGAATGCAAATCCTCACCGCACGGAGGTTGCAGAATGGCTGGGACAGGCGAGATTAAGCCAGGTAGGCTCGCGTGTCAGCCAAAAGGCGATCTATGTTCGAGACCATAACTCAAACTAAATAGTTATGTCAACGGCTAACTTTGTGCCGTGAAAAAGACTTTAAAAGTGAACCGGGCAATAGTTCCGCAGCTATTCATAAGTAGGAAACCCGCAATGCGTTCGACTTTCCACCTCGACCCGCGAGAGCAATCGTAAACACTTCGCCCGCTAGAAAGAGTACTTCAACGCGAACTGGATGCGGCGTGCCGGCGTGATGGTGCTTGTGGCTTGCCCGAAACTGGGTGCTTCGAGGAAACGGACGGGGATGCCGTAGTTCGCCCGGTTGATGAAATTGAACACGTCCATGCGCACGCTGAGGTTCTGCTGCTCACCGACGCGAAAGTTCTTGAGCAACGCAGCATTCACATCGAGCACACTACCGGCGCGGAACGTGTTGCGGCCTACCTGCCCGTCTTGCCCGACCGGGGCCAGCAGGCTGAGGGGATCAACGTTCAGGCGCAGCGGTTGCCGGCGGTCGCCCGTGCGTACCAGCCCGGCAGTGGTGTGTAGGCGATCCGTCAGGTTGCCGTCCAGATTCACGTCGAAAATGCTGTTCACGGTAAAAGGCTGGCCGGTCTGAAAGCTGCCGAGGCTGGCTAGTTGGAAACCGCCGAGAAGTGCGCGGAAGGCACGGCCGCGTTCGCTAAAAAGCGGAAGGTCATAAACGAAGTTATAGGCGAGGCGATGACGCACGTCGAAGTTGGCCGGGCCACGTTCGTTCTGCAAGTTCAAACTATTCTGCGGCAAAGCCGATGCGCCGGCTAGATCGAACACGTCCGAGACATCGTCCAGCGCCTTGGCCAGCGTGTAGCCTAGCTGATACTGCACTGCTCCAGCGAGCCGGCCGTGCGCCTGCAATTGCATGGCGTCGTAACGCGAGTTCGCCGTGGTCTCGAAGATGTTGACTGCGCCGACCCCGTTGTCGGGCCGGCCGCCGGTGAAGCCGCCGGTCGCTGTGGCGCGCGTGCCGGGCGGCAGCGCGAAACCGAAAAAGGCTGGTACGGGGGTAACCGACCCCGCTGTCAGTGCTTGGAGCGTTAGGTATGTATTCGGCCCGAGGTTGGGCGTGTTGAAGCGCAGCAAGTGTCGTCCCAGCGTGCCGACATAAGCGAGGGAGACTGCCAGGTTAGGCCCGAGTTGTTGTTCGACAGTAAAGCTGTACTGGTGTGCTGCGGGTGTTGTCAATTGGCGGGCCGGCAGCGTGGCCCCGACCCCATTCACGCCCGGTAATAACTCCGGGCGCGCGTTGTTGGCGCAAGCGGGACCGCCGCCTCGGGCAAAGCAATTAATCAGTTGGATGAGGAAGTCCGTTGTGAACGCCGGGTTGGGCGTGTTGATCCCGCTGACCACCAGCGCAAAGTTGCCGCAATTGCTGCCCGCCGGCGTTAAAATCGGGTTGCAGATATTGAGCGTGCCGGGCGTAGTACCGAAAAGGTAGTTGCCTGTACCGCCCGCCAGATTGGCCGTTAAGAAGGTCGGAAAGACGTTGCGCGACTGGCTGACGACGGCCCCAAGAATCTGATCATAAAACAGACCGTAGCCGGCGCGAAAGACGGTCGGTGCGTTTCGCCGGCCGAACAAATTGGCCGTGTAAGCGAGCCCGACGCGCGGCGCGAAGTTGTTGCGATCCGGCTCGAAGATGCTTGTGCGGCCGTCTAGAAAATTGCGCAAGCCCGGCACGAGGCTCAGTGCGGGACTATTGAACGTGTCCTCGATCCGCCGACGTGCCTCATGCGGCGGGGTGTTGTACTCATAGCGCAAGCCGTAATTGAGCGTCAAATTCGACCGCACGCGCCATTCATCCTGGGCAAAAAAATCCAGTTGGTAAAAGCGCAGGTTGATGCTGGCACTGCCCGGCGCAGCCAGTGTCAGATAGTCGCCGCTGGCTGCGCCGGCGGCCACCAAATCTTCCGGCCGGATGGGGCGATTAGTCGGCAGCCCGAAGAGCGGGGTGGCCGACGATTGGCTATTCGCCCCGGTCGTGAGCGGAATTCGGGACGTGGCCGGTAAGACACCGTTGAAGGTGAGGAGCGTGCGGGCGTTGCGCGGCAATTCGCTGTTGAGTTCCGTCCGCCGCGTATCCGCACCGAAGGTGAAACGGTGATCACCCGTGCGCCACGTCAGCGCGTCGGCCAGTTGGTAAGTGTTATTGACGCGCCGCTGCGGGAAGTTGAAGACATCTATGCCGACGGGGCTGAAGCCCGCGACATTCACTTGCCCGACCGGCCCCAGACGGTCTTCGGTCGTGCAGGGGCGCGCTGCCTGGCCTGCGACTACGGGACAGCGCCCGATGTCGGAACTGGCGGCGAGGTAAAATACGTCGCCCGCATTGGCGATGAACGCGCGGCTCGTGTTGACACCAGGCGAAGTGAAATTCTCAAGTAGCGGCGCGTTAATCAAACCGAAGGCACCAAACGTCGGATCGGAGAAGGCGCTGGGGAGCAGAAACTCCCGGTCGCGCACATCCTCGAAATTGAGCCGCGTGCGCCCGTAGGAGAGCCGCACTTGATTAAATAATGCGCCCCGCGCTTCGCTGTTTAGGAAGAGTGAAAGGTTTTGCGTCCGCACACGCGGTCTGAGGGTGGAGAAGAGCGCGCCGCCGGTGGCGGGGATGTCGCGCCAGTCCTGCGTGAAGTTATAGCGGGCGGTGAACGACTGCCGGTGGCCGGAGAGTTGGAAGTTGCGATCAAATCTGCCGGACGCGACCTTGCCTTGCGCGCGCGCGGGTAGTGCCGGCGTAAAAGTATTCTGGCCGTAAACGCCGGCCGGGTTATTGGGGAACGGGAACAGGCTGAAGACTGCGTTGCCTGAAATGCTGGCGGGAAAGGTGAAGCGGTTAGAAGTGCTGCCGTCGAGCAAATTCGTTAAGGCGAAATTGCTCGACGCGCCGGTGCCGAATATGCCGCGCTGCTGGACGGTCGGCACGGCAAAGCTCTCTTCTTTGCGGGCGTTGGTGACGTAGCCTTCGGCCGCAATGAAGTAGAACATGCGGGGCGGATCATCGGGCCCGTGCGCGTCTTCGAGTGGCCCGCCAAGGACGAAGCCCCCTTGCCAGAAGGTGAATGAGTCCTCGCCACCGCTCTGGTTGCGCACCGTCAGCGGCGTGGGGCTGATGGCTGAAAATCTGGCGCGGGTGAGGCCGAGGGAAAAGTCACTCCTGAATCTTGTGTCCCTGACGACATTCTGGTTGCCGACCATGAGCGGCGTAGTCGCGTTGCCGAACGCGGTGTCGAAGTTGTTCCGCGCGTTGAGTTGCGAAGAATTAAACAGCCCGAAGAGCGCACCGTGCGTGCTTGCGCCGCCGGACTTAGAGACCGCGTTGACCTGCGCGCCGATGTTGCGCCCGAACTGCGCGGGCGCGAGCAAGGTGATCGCTTGATACTCTTTGACTGATTCAATCGGCTGCGAGTTCAACGCGACGAAGCCTTGTCTTCTGACGCCGATGTCCTCGTCGTTATTATCCGAGCCGTCCACCGTGAAGTTGTTGGCGCGCGAGCGCAAGCCATTAACCGCGAACTGGCCGGCCGTGCCGACGCCTGCGCCGACGCCCGGCCCCGCCACACTGCCTAACGTCTGCGGCGGCGGGGCGACGCCGGGCAGCAGTAAGGCCAGTTCGTCGAACGTGCGCACGACCGTGCGCCCGCCCAGCGGCAGCGTCGTAACTTCTTCTTCGGTGAATGCGCCGCCGCGACTCGCGTCCGCTGCGTTAGTGCGCGCGCGGGTATCTGTGTCCTTGGTCGTCAACGCCTGGGGCGTTGGCGTTGCGGCCGGGCTGGCTCCGGGGCTGGGGACACCGGTTGGTGCCGGGGTCGGTGCTGGTACGGAGGGCGCAGGCTCGAGGGCTACGGGCACGGGCACGACCTCGCCTGCGCGCGTGATGAACAGCCGCTGCTGCACCTCTTTGGGCAGGTAGCCGGGCGCGCTGACGCGGTTCGTTTTGTTGCCCGGCGGCAGCTGTCCTTGGTAGAAGCGGCCGCGCGAGTCTGAAGTATTCGGGATGAGCAGCGCGGTCTGTTGATTAATGATCTGCACCGCTGCTCCAGTGATCGGTGCGCCGGTGTCACTGTTCGTCACCGTGCCTTCAAAGGCCCCGGTAACTG
>JANMAD010000398.1:0-5231 GCA_031359515.1 Acidobacteriota bacterium
TTGTCAATCGAATCAAAGGCGCGCACCGTGATCTTCGGGTTGTGCTTCGACAGCACCTTCGTGATCGCCGCCGTCAACGTCGTCTTGCCATGATCCACGTGCCCAATCGTGCCGATGTTCACGTGCGGCTTCGACCGGTCAAACTTCTCCTTCGCCATTTGCCTCTCGCTCCTTAATTAAATAGTGACAAGTGACAAGTGACGAGTGACGAGCTATGGGCAAGTGTCCCTTTCAGCACCTGTCCTTCGTCACCTGTCACTGCTATTTAGCGACGCCCTGCACTTTAGCGATCACCTCTTCGGCGATGTTCTTCGGTGCTTGATCGTAACGCTCGAAGTGCATCGTCGAGGTGGCGCGCCCCTGCGTAGCCGAGCGCAGGTCGGTCGTATAACCGAACATCTCCGAGAGCGGCACGTAGGACGTGATGACCTGCGCCCCGCCCGGTCGCGGCTCCATCTTCTCAATCTGCCCGCGCCGCCGATTCAAATCGCCATTGACCGCGCCCATGTACTCTTCAGGCGTGACTACTTCGACGCGCATGATCGGTTCGAGCAAGACCGGCTTCGCTTTTCTGACCGCGTCCTGAAACGCGAGCGAGCCGGCGATGTGGAACGAACGTTCGTCGGAGTCAACCTCGTGATACGAGCCGAAGACGAGCCGGACTTTGATGTCCACCAACTCGTAGCCCGCGAGGAAGCCGCGCTCCATCGCTTCGTGTATGCCCTGCTCGGTCGGCTTGATAAACTCGCGCGGGATGACGCCGCCCGTGATCTTGTTCTCGAAGACAAAGCCTTCGCCGGGGGCTGGCTCGATCTCGATCTCGACGTGCCCGAACTGCCCGCGTCCGCCCGTCTGCCGTTTGTAAACTTCTTTGCCCGGCGCGGACTGCGTGATCGTCTCGCGGTACGCAACCTGCGGCTTGCCGACGTTCGCTTCGACGCCGAACTCGCGCTTCATGCGATCCACGATGATCTCAAGATGCAACTCGCCCATGCCCGCGATGATCGTCTGTCCCGTTTCTTGATCGGTCGAGACGTTGAACGACGGGTCTTCCTGTGCGAGCCGCGATAGCGCCGTGCCGAGTTTGTCTTGATCTGCGCGCGTCTTCGGTTCGACCGCGACGCGGATGACCGGCGCGGGGAACTCCATCGCTTCGAGCACGATTGGCTTGTTCTCGTCGCACACGGTGTCGCCGGTCGTCACCTGTCGCATGCCGCCGATGGCAATGATCTCGCCCGCGCTCGCTTCTTCAATATCCTCGCGCTTGTTGGCGTGCATACGCATCAAGCGGCCGACGCGCTCCTTCGTGCCCTTCACCGAGTTGAAAGCGTAAGACCCGGCCCGGATCGTGCCGGAGTAGATGCGGACGAACGAGAGTTGACCGATGTGTTTATCGGCCATGATCTTGAACACGAGACCGGCGAACGGCGCGGACGCTTCGGGTGGGCGCGGCTCTGCATCGCCCGTCTTCGGGTTAATACCTTCGACCGGCGGAATGTCGAGCGGCGAAGGCAAGTAGTCCACGACCGCATCGAGCAACGTCTGCACGCCCTTGTTCTTAAATGCCGAGCCGGTAACGACGGGGACGAGTTTCAATGCCAGCGTGCCCTTGCGCAGCGCCGCGCGAATCTCTGCTTCGGTAAAACTTGCGCCCTCGTCTTCGAGGTAGCGATCCATCAAAGTCTCGTCCGCGTCTGCGGCGGCTTCGAGCAACTGATGCCGCGCGGCTTGCGCCGCAGCTTGCAAGTCGGCCGGCACATCAACCGTCTCGTACGACGCGCCCTTGCTCTCGTCGTTCCAATAAAGTGCCTTCATCGCGATGAGATCGACGACGCCCTTAAACTGATCTTCGTTGCCAATTGGAATCTGCAACGCCACGGGGTTCGCGCCGAGCCGCGTGATGATCGACTCGAACGAACGCTCGAAACTCGCGCCCGCGCGATCCAGCTTATTGATAAAGCAGAGGCGCGGCACGCCGTACTTGTCCGCCTGCCGCCAGACCGTCTCAGATTGCGGCTCGACACCCGCGACGCCATCAAACACGGCGACCGCGCCGTCCAGCACGCGCAAACTGCGTTCGACTTCCATCGTGAAGTCCACGTGCCCCGGCGTGTCAATGATGTTGATGCGATGCTCGATACCGCTCCGCTCCCAGAAGCAGGTCGTCGCGGCCGACGTGATCGTGATGCCGCGCTCCTGTTCCTGTTCCATCCAGTCCATCGTCGCGGTGCCCTCGTGTACCTCGCCGATCTTGTGCGAGACACCCGTATAGAACAACACACGCTCGGTGGTCGTGGTCTTCCCGGCATCAATGTGCGCCATGATGCCGATGTTGCGGAACTTGCTGAGGTCTTGCTTAGCCATAACAGTTTCCAGTTTTCGGTTTTCAGTTTTCAGTTTCCGGCGCGAGGCTGAAAACTGGAAACTGAAAACTCAAAACTGTGGTTCTACCACTTGTAATGCGCGAACGCCTTGTTGGCTTCCGCCATGCGGTGCGTGTCTTCCTTCTTCTTGACGGCGTTGCCGCGATTGTTGGCCGCGTCGAGCAACTCGCCGGACAGACGGTCAATCATCGTCTTCTCACCACGCGAGCGCGAGGCCGCGACGATCCAACGGATCGCGAGCGAACCGCGTCGCTCCTGCGCCACTTCAATCGGCACTTGATAAGTCGAACCGCCCACGCGGCGCGACTTGACCTCGACCGTCGGGCGCACGTTCTCAATCGCACGCTTGAAAGACTTCAACGGCTCTTCGCCCAACTTCTCGCCGACCTGCGCCACCGCGCGATAGAAGATACTCTCGGCGTTGGACTTCTTACCGCCCCACATCAAGCCGTTGATAAACTTCGTCACCAGCGGGCTGTTATAGACCGGGTCTGGCGTCACATCGCGCCTGTCACTGACTCTTCTTCTTGGCATGATTAGCTATTAGCTTTTAGCGATTAGCTGTTAGCCAAACCTAACAGAGCTAATCGGGTTCGTTTGCATCTCAGCCGTCACTATCAAACCAAAGCTAATGGCTAATAGCTAACGGCTAACAGCTTTCCTACTTCTTGCCCTTGGCCGCGCCGGCCGCTGCCGCGCCGCCCTTCGGCCGCTTCGCGCCGTACTTCGAGCGACCCTGTTTGCGGTCGGCGACGCCCACCGCGTCCAGCGTGCCGCGGATGACGTGATAACGCACGCCCGGCAAATCCTTCACGCGCCCGCCGCGTATGAGCACGATGGAGTGCTCCTGCAAGTTGTGCCCGACGCCCGGAATATAGGTCGTCACCTCGATGCCGTTGGTCAAACGGACGCGGGCCACCTTGCGGAGCGCGGAGTTCGGCTTCTTCGGCGTCTGCGTGTAGACGCGCGTGCAGACGCCGCGCTTCTGCGGCGACGATTGCAGCGCGGGACTGGCCGTCTTATATTTCACCGCCTGACGGCCCTTGCGGACTAATTGATTGATGGTCGGCACGGCTCTTAAATCCTCGCCTCGTCTATCGAGTTCGGAGTTTCTTAAAGCGCAAAAGGCTCCCGTTCCTGCCTCTTGCCGAAACGATGTCCGGCAGTCAGCGCAAGAAGCGGCGCGTTTGAATTATTCGCTTAAACTTAGGGGATGTTCTGTCTTAACGCCTTACCGACGGGTGCGGATCATGGCTTCCCTCTTGAGCCAAAATGTTTTTCTGTGGCGTCGCTATTATTCAAGGCGAGTGAGTAACCGGCCGTTGCCGTCTCATTCGCGGGCTGCCACACGGGTTTCCGTCCACAAAACCAGGACGGCGCGTCGCGCCTTTACGCCACAATATTTATCAAGCGACTGCCCCGCTAACAGACAGTCGGGCAACGCCTCCGCACCGGCAGAACTCATTGAGCGTTGCACTATCGGGAAATGGACTAGCTGTCCAAACGAGGGATTGTACGGGTCACGTCCAAACCTGTCAAGTCACGGCGCAGCACTCCATTACAAAGCGTGAAGGGCGTTGCCTCTTACTCGCAACGCCCTTCAATCAATCACGAAAGCGATCTGAAAGTTACTGCCTATTCAGTGCCCTCGTCGCCTGCTTTGCCGTCACCCGCAGCCATGACCGTGATGGGATCGTGCGGCATGATCTCCGGCATTTCTTCCAGAGCGCGCTCGGCCGCCGCCGCTTGCTCAGCGGAATCGTCGCGCTCGACTTTGACGTTGCGGTAATACTCCATCCCTGTGCCGGCGGGGATGAGCCGCCCCATGATGACGTTCTCCTTGAGACCGCGCAGGTAGTCTATGCGCCCGGAGATGGCGGCCTCGGTCAGCACGCGCGTCGTCTCTTGGAAGGACGCCGCCGAGATGAACGAGTCGGTCGAGAGCGACGCCTTCGTGATACCGAGCAGAAGCGGTTCGGCCTGCGCCTGTTCGCCATCAGCGTCGGAGACGCGCGCGTTCTCGTCCGTGAAGCGGAAGCGATCCACTTGCTCGTCGATCAGGAATTCCGTGTCGCCGACCTCGCGGATTTTCACCCAGCGCAACATCTGCCGGACGATCACCTCGATGTGCTTGTCGTTGATGTTCACGCCCTGCAAACGATAGACCTCTTGAATCTCGTTCGTCAGGTACTCCTGCAAGCGCGCCATGCCCAGCACGCGCAAGATGTCGTGCGGATTGAGCGGCCCGTCCATCAACGCTTCGCCCGCGCGCACGCGGTCGCCTTCTTGCACGTTGATGTGTGTGCCGCGCGGGATGTCGTACTCGCGCTCCTCGCCATCGTCGGCGATGACGATCAGTTTACGTTTGCCCTTCGCAATCGGCCCGAGCGTGATGATGCCATCAATCTCGGACATGATCGCGGTCTCGCGCGGCTTGCGCGCCTCGAATAATTCGACGATGCGCGGCAGACCACCCGTGATGTCCTTCGTCTTCGTCGTCTCGCGCGGAATCTTGGCAATGACATCGCCCGGCTCGACATTGTCGCCGTCGCTCACCATCAAGTTCGCGCGCACAGGCATCTGGTAGGTCTTCAACACCTTGTTGCTGGCGTTGCGAATTTCAAAACGCGGCTGCTTCTTCTCGTCCGGCGAGTCCTTGACGACCAGCCGCGATTGGCCCGTGACCTCGTCCACTTCTTCGTCAACCGTCACGCCTTCCTTCAAGTCCTGATACTTCACGTGCCCGGCGACTTCCGTCAGGATCGCGAAGGTGAACGGGTCCCAAGTGGCCAGCATTTGATCCTCAACCACCTTCGCCCCGTCCTCGACTTGGATGTGCGAGCCATA
>JANMAD010000404.1:0-15150 GCA_031359515.1 Acidobacteriota bacterium
ATGTCATCCTGATCCACGCCGTCGCCGCTGATACCCACCGCCCCGACCAACTCACCGTTCTTATAGAGCGGCACGCTGCCGGGGAAGATTTGGATGCCGTTCGGCGCGTAAGAGACATTCGTGCAGGGCACGGACGAGCCCATGAGCGCGGCGATTAAATTGTCGCGCACGAGATCGAGTTGGAGACCATCGTTGAAGATGCTCCACTGATTGATCGGTTTGCTGAACGGCCCATTCGCCGTGCCGTCAATGCCATCGGGGAAGAACGGCCGACTCAGGAAGCCACCAGCGCGGTCACTGAATGCGACCGCGCCATTCAAGCCCAACCCGTCCGCTGCAGCCGCATCAACGTAACGACCAAAACCGGCCGCGCGCAGCACCGTGCCCGCGTTATTGCGCGAGAATAACAGGGCGGTGCGGGCCTTTTGCGCCGACACGTCGAAGCCAAAGACCGGCGCATCGAACGTGCGGAAGATGCCCAGCACTTGCCCTTCCGTATCGACTACAGTGATGTTGACGCGGGCGGCGCTGCCGAGCGGCACCCGGATCGCGGCGCGCGTTATGTCGGCTTGCTGCGCCGCTTGCGAGATAACGCGCGTCACGTCGGCCAAGGTCAGCGCATTGGCCGAACCCGACGTGCTGGCGCGGAACGGGAAGAAGCGCGTGTCAATCGAGCCGGGGCTGCCGGCGAGCGTGAAGGGCACGAACGCCGAAGGCCGCGCGCCGATGACGGGGAACATGGGATCGAACGTGCCGGGCAGACTGGCAATCGGGATCGTGGCCGGACGCGGTGCGTCCGCATCCGTGACGTTGACGAAGGGCAGTCGGACGCCGCCGACGATAATGTTGTCGCCGCGAAGCGAAGCTGGCGGTTCAAAGCCGCGCACAGCCGCGACCGCGATCAACTCCTCAAGCGGTTTATCAAAATCCATCGGATCGCGGTCAACCGTGTAAAGACCGTCGCCCTCGATGCCGACGCCGCCCGCAGGCACGCCATTCTTGTAAATTGGAACGCCGCCCGGATCGGCGGAGAGGCCGAATGGCAATCCCGGCTTCTTGATGTCTGAGCAAAACAGTTGCGAGAATTGCACGCCGAAGAGCGGGCCGCTGCCTTGATTAGTAACGTTGGGCGGGAGGTGCTCTTGAATGATAAAGCCCGCCGTGCGCGACGTGAAGGCGTTGCCCGAAGTGCTGAAGAAAGAGGCCGTGCCGGCCTTCGTGATGGCCGCCAGCCGGGCCGGATTCAGCGCCGCCGGAAAGTTCGCGCCCTCAAGCCCCTGCGTGGAGAGGCCCGTCATCGGGTCAGCCGTTTGCGGGAACGCCGTGCCGCCACTAAAGCGCGTGAGCGGTGTTGCACCCGTCATCGTAAAGACGCCGAGCACATTGCCCTCGCGATCCGTTACAGCGACTGTGACCGCGCGATTCAACGCCGCCGCCGCCGAAACAGCCTGCGCGATGATCGTGAGCACATCTTCCCGCGCAAGATTACCGGCGGTGATGGGGTTGGTGTTGGGAGTGGGCGCATTCGCGGCGGGCGCGGGCGACGGCCCTGCGCCTTGATCGTCCGCCAGACCGCCGCCAATGTGCCCGATGCCGACCCGCACGCGGTTGCTCTGCACGCCGCGATAACTGAGCCGCACCAGCACGTCGCCCACATCGCCTATGTCATCGCTGAGGCGCACAGTGATCGAGTTAAGCAGCGGCTGACCGGGCACGCCGCCAATGTGCTCGACCGGCAAATAATAGACGCGATGGTTCACGTCTTCGGCTTCGACCTGCACGTTCGCCGGATCGGCAAAAGGCTCGATATTGAGTACCAGAAACTGGATGCGCGTCCGATGATCAGGCGCGAAGTTGTGCATCTCTGTGCGTGTGAACGGCTCGCGCAAGTGCGTGACGGATTCGAGCGCGACGGCGCGCGTCGAACCGGCATCGCTGATTAACACCGGGCGTGTCATTTGCGCCGAGGTGCGTGGCTGCGCGAAAAACAGGCCGACCACAAACGCGGCGAGGCACGCGCCGGAGAAAAGGAGCGAGCGATAATGTTTGCACGGGCGATAGGTGTTCATAATGACAATGACGCGAAACACATTGAAGTTGTGCGAATGCAGTTCGAAAGAACGCGGAACTGGTGCTGAAGCGCGTACACTTTACCATTAAACTTTTAGCAGTCAAGGTAAATTTGCGTGCGCGTGTTAGATCACTGCGCGGCAACCATTGATAAAAACATTTTAGAGTTACGCGCCGGCCCTTATCACAGGTTCATTTTATGCAGCAAGAAAGTTGCTCGCGCAAAAATCGGTTGCCAGCCTGCCTTAGATTGTGCTACAAGGCATGCGCTCGCTAGGCTAAACGATCCAAGCACCAACAGTTCTTCTCAAGCGTAGAGTTTGATCTCTTAAAATTCTTGAAGCACGGCAGGTTGACCACTCGCACCCGTGCGCACGACCTATATCTTCTGTTGAGGCGCTTCATGTCCCGCATGCTACCCCATCATTCGGCCGCCCGCAGCCGGCTCGTCTTCAGTTTCATTCTCTGCTGTCTCTGCGCCGGCGGCGTCGCCGCGCAGGACGGGCGCATCACCGGCACAGTCCGTAACCCGGCGAAAGCCGCGGTCGCGGGCGTGATGGTCACAGCCGTCAATCAGGTCACGACCGTGCGCTCGACAACGCGCACGAGCAGCGGTGGCACGTACTCATTCAAGGTGCGTCCCGGCGCATATCGCCTGCTCGTTAGCGCGCCGGACATGCAACCCTTCGACCGCGAGAACATCATCGTCGAACCGGGTAAGGACGTGACGGCGGACGTAGAATTGAAAGAGGCGGCGGTTAAGCTACAGAAATTCTCCGACCCGGCCGACAAAGAGCAGCCCCCCGCTTACACGGGCACAGGCACGATTGCTTCTGCGCCACAGACGCAACCCGGCCGGCGCGAGGTGCGCGACCGCTGGCGGATCGCCTTCCCTGAATACGACCGCTACGGCGACTTCAATCGCGGGCGCGACATCCCCTTCCGCAAGGGCAAATGGTACAACCCCTATGATCTTAATCTGATCAAAGGCGACTATCCGATCTTCGGGCAACATTACTTCTTGATCCTGTCAGGTGTGGACACGTTCGTCGTGCAGCAACAGCGCACGCCCATCCCGTCGAACGTCGGCAGCGCGCGGCCCGGCAGCGCCGAGTTCTTCGGCAAGCCCGAAGTCCTCGCCGTCAATCACATCGCGCAGTTCACCTTCGAGATGTTTAGCGGCGACTCGACGTTCCGCCCGCGCAGTTGGGCGATCAAAATCTCGCCCACCTTCTCGTTGCCCAACTACGTGCGTGCGCGCGAGAACGGCATCATAAACATAGATGTGCGACGCGGCACGCGCCGCACGGACACGCAGTTCTCGCTCGAAGATGCCTTCGGCGAAGTGAAGTTCGGCGATACGAACGCGAACTTCGATTTCATCTCGGCGCGCGTCGGCATCCAACCGTTCGTCTCGGATTCGCGCGGCTTCCTCTACAGCGATAACAATCTCGGCGCGCGACTGTTCGGCGGCTTCCGCAACAACAAGTTCCAGTTCAACGCCATCGCCTTCGCGCAGCTTGAGAAGGACACGAATAGCGGGCAGAACCGCTTCGACCTGCGGCCGCAGCGCATCTACATGGCCAACCTCTTTAAGCAGGATTTATTCCGCAAAGGCTATACCGGTCAGGTCGTCTTTGCCTTCAACAACGACCGCCGCTCGGTCGAGTATGACCGCAACGGCTTCCTCGTCCGCCCCGCGCTCATCGGCGATTTTCGGCCGCACACGGTCAACGCCGGTTACATCGGTTTGAATGGTGACGGGCATCTCGGCCGCATCAACTTGACGAACGCTTACTACTTCGCGTTCGGGCACGATGACCGCAACCCGATTGCCGGGCGCAAGCAGACCATTCGCTCAAACATGGCGGCGGTCGAGGTATCGATTGACAAAGACTTCTTGCGCTACAGGGCTTCAATCTTTTTCGCGCAGGGCGATAAGAACCCGACCGACAGCAAAGCGACCGGCTTCGATGCCATCTTCGACGATCCCAATTTCTCCGGCGGGCAGTTCTCCTTCTGGAATCGCGTCGGCATCCCGCTCACGGGCGCGGCGGTCGGACTCGTGCAACCGAACTCGCTCTTGCCCAGTCTGCGCAGCAGCAAGTCGCAAGGCCAAGCGAACTTCGTCAACCCCGGCATATTCATCTACAACGCGGGCATTGACGTGGACGTAACGCAACGCGTCAAGACGCTCTTCAATGTGAACTATCTGCGCTTCCACCGCACGGAGTCGCTTGAATATCTGATCTTCCAGAACCGCATCCGCCACGACATCGGTTTTGATTTGAGCGTGGGCGTCACCTATCGCCCGTTGCTGACCAACAACATCCAACTCACGTTCGGCGCTTCGACATTGAAACCCGGGCGCGGCTTCCGCGACATCTATACCGACCGCACACGCAACTGCCCGCTCAACGTGCGCGACTATTGCACCGGGGATGGCGTGAACATCAACCCGAATAAGCCTTTGTACGCGCTCTTCGGGCAAGTGAAGTTTATTTTCTAGTTTCGCACGCGAGACCGGCTGCCGCGCAGTGAATGAGCGAGCGTAGGGCGGCCGGTGTCAGTTCAGACTGAGTTTCATCTTTGCAATTATTCATCGGCCAAAGGGGCCGCGATCAGGAGAGAGTTGATGCGCAGTTTCGGACTCATGGAACGTTTCAAGCTGCTACTCGTCATCGGCACGTGTGCGCTCGTCGGCGCGCTGGTCTTGAGTGGGGCACACTCGTCCGCTAACAGCAACACCACGCCGGCAGCCCCGCGCCCGCCCGCCGCAGAGGCAGCACGCGCGCACACCAAAGCAGTGGCGGCCACTGCGTCTGCGTCCGCGCAGGAAAAAGCGACCGCACCCGAAGGTTGCGTCTCGTGTCACGGCAACACCGAGCCGATGCACATGACCGACAACGGCAAACTCTCGCCCGACGGCAAAGACGGGCAAGGGCTGACCTGCACTTCCTGTCACGGCGGCAATCCGGTAGCCAAAACCGCCGAAGAAGCGCACGTGCGCCCGCGCCATCCGGAGTTCTGGAAGTACAAAGGCAAAGAGACGACCGCGAACCCGGAGCGGCTCAGCGCACTGATGAATCAAGAGAGTTGGGAATTCGTCCGCTTCTCCAATCCCGGCGATCTGCGTGTGACGCAAAAGACCTGCGGCGAATGCCACTCACAGGAAGTGGCGGCGAACGAGACGAGCAACATGCGGCACGGCGCGTTCCTCTGGGGCGCGGCGCTCTACAACAACGGCGGTTTCCCGCGCAAAGACACGCGCTTCGGCGAGAGCGTCAGCCCTGAAGGCGGCCCCGAACGTTTGATCCAAGTGCCGCAGCCGACGCTTGAGCAACAACTGCAAAAGGGCTGGCTCACTTTCATCGATCCGCTCCCGCGTTGGGAGATTTCGCAACCGGGCAACGTCCTGCGCGTCTTCGAGCGCGGCGACAAGGGTCGCCTCGAAGTAGGACTACCGAACAAAGATGACGACCCCGGCAAACCGACCAAGGGCTTGAGTCCACGCGGACTTGGCACGCAGCAACGCACCGACCCGGTCTATCTTGGTCTGCAAAAGACGCGCTTGCTCGAACCGACGTTGAACCATCTCGGCACGAACGATCATCCCGGCGACTTCCGCTCATCCGGCTGCACCGCCTGTCACGTCATCTACGCGAACGACCGCAGCCCGGTCAACTCCGGCCCCTATGCGCAGTTCGGCAACATGGCCAACACGCGCACGGGCGATACCACGATCCCGCGTGGCGAGCCGGGGCATCCCATTCGGCACACATTGACCAGCGCCATCCCGACCTCGCAGTGCATGGTCTGCCACATGCACCCCGGCACGAACATGGTCGCCACCTACACAGGCATGCTCTGGTGGGACAACGAGACCGATGGCGACAAGCTCTATCGCAAAGATCAGCACGAAGCATCCGAGGACGAACAACAGTACAAGCTTGACCGCAACCCGGAAGCCGCTTCCCTGCGCGGGCAATGGAGTGAGTTCAAAGACCCTGAGCGCGTCTCGCCCGACGATTTTCTCGTCAAGTCCGGCGAACCGGACGGCGAGTTGAATAAGTCTTTGAAGAACATCCAACTCGCTGATTTTCACGGGCATGGCTGGCTCTTCCGCGCCGTCTTCAAACGCGACCGGCAAGGCAACTTCCTCGATTCTTATGGCCGCCCCGTCAAGAACGTTACGGCCGCCAAACTCAGCCGCGCCGTCGCCTACGACGACACCGACCCGATGTCCAGCAAGATCACCGGCAAGCCCGGTCAGCCCGTCCACCTCAAGGACATACATCTTGAGAAGGGCATGCACTGCGCCGATTGTCACTTCCGGCAGGACTCGCACGGCTCAGGCATTCTCTACAACGAGCCGCGCGCCGCCATCGAGATCAATTGCACCGACTGCCACGGCACGATTCAAGAGCGCGCCAAGCTCTTGACCACCGGCCCCGCCGCCGGTCAGGGCGTCAAGAACGACCAACTGGTGGATGAGGACAAGGGGCGCAATCTGCGCGCCCCGCGCAGCGGACAGAAGGACATCTCGCGCAACCTTTATGCGCGCGATACGAGCGGCGCTAAGATTCCGCTCTTCGAGCTTGCGCCCGACGTAACGAAGAACGCGACCGCGAAGCCGATGGTCAAAACTTACAAGGACGATAAGGGCGTCGAACAGAAGAGCGAGTTCAGTCACGGCGAGGTCATACAAAACTCGCTCGTCGAGCCGGGCCGCTGGTGGCGCGTCAAGCAGACGCGCGACACCATCGATCCCAAGTCGCCCGACTACAACGAACTGTCGCGCTATGCCAAGACCATCCAGAAAGATAATAAGACGTGGGGCGACGTGCCCAACGACGAAGCACAACTCGCGCACGCCGATAATCAAATGACCTGCTTCGCCTGTCACTCGTCGTGGATGACAAGCTGTTTCGGCTGTCACCTCTCGATGAAGGCGAACAAGAAGATGCGCAACCGGCACAACGAAGCGACCGAGTCGCGCAACTTCACGACTTACAACTTCCAGGTGATCCGCGACGACGTGTACATGCTCGGCAAAGACGGCACGACGACGGGTCATCGCGTCGCGCCCGTCGCGTCGCGCTCGGCCGTGATCGTCAGTTCGCAAAATCAAAGCCGCGAGTGGATTTACTCGCAACAGCAGACCATCTCGGCCGAAGGCTACGCGGGCCAAGCGTTCTCGACGCACGTGCCGCACACCGTCCGCGCTGTCGAGACCAAAGGCTGCACGGACTGCCATGTCTCCGAGCAGAACGATAACAACGCCGTCATGGCGCAACTCATGTTGCAGGGCACGAACTTCGTCAACTTCATGGGTCGCTATGTTTATATCGCGGCCGAAGAGGCGCTCGAAGCTGTGCCTGTCACCGAACGTGATGAACCGCAAGCTGTGATAGGCAGCACGCTCCATAAACTCGCCTATCCGGACAACTATGAAAAGTTCGTCAAGGGTGGGCGTAAATTATCAGAATTCTACGAGCACGTCGGCAATCCGAAGGTGCTGGGCGTGCAGTTGCGCGGCGAGTACGCCTATGTCGCGGCGGGCGAGGGCGGGTTGCGTGTCTACGACGTAGCGCAAATCGATAACAAGGGCTTCAGCGAGCGCATCTCGACCGCGCCCGTCTCGCGCTTCGGGCAGAAGTTCTACGTCAAGACGAAGTACGCGACGGCCGTCGCCGCGCCTACCACGCTCGGCGTTGACCCCGCGCGCTCGCACAACCCGGCCAATCAAGAGCAGCCGATTCACCTGCTCTATGCGTTCCTCTATGTCGTGGATAAGTACGAAGGACTCATCCTCGTCAACGCCGCGACGCTGCTTGACGGCGATCCGCTCAACAACTATCTGAAACGCGCGCTCACGTGGAATCCCGATGGCGTCTTGAACGAAGCGAACAACATCACCATCGCGGGCACGCACGCTTACATCACAACCAACAAAGCGCTCGTCATTGTTGACATAGACAAACCGATGGAGCCGAAGGTCGTCAAGACCATTCCGTTGCGTGAGCCGAAGGCCGTGCAAGTGCAGTTCCGCTACGCTTTCGTCGCCGATGAGGACGGCTTACAGGTCGTGGACATCACACGCCCCGAAGACGCACACCTCGTCGAAGGCGCGGAGGTGAAACTCCATCATGCGCACGACGTTTACGTGGCCCGCACCTACGCCTACGTTGCCGACGGCAAAGATGGCATCGCGATCATCAACGTCGCGCAACCGGAAAAGCCCGTCCTCGATCAGATGTTCAACGCTGAAGGCGAACTTGACGACGCGCATCAGGTCAAGGTCGCGATGACGAACGCGAGCCTCTACGCCTACGTCGCCGACGGCGAGAACGGCATGCGGATTTTGCAACTGACCGATCCGGAAACGATGCCGACCTTCGCCGGCTTCAGTCCGCGCCCTGAGCCGAAACTGATCTCGACCTACAAGACGCTGGGGCCGGCTATCGCCATCTCCAAAGGTCTCGACCGCGACCGCGCCGTGGACGAGAGCGGCAACCAACTGGCCGTCTTCGGCCGGCGCGGCGCACGACCGTTCAACCTTGCCGAGATGCAACAGATGTACATGCGCGACGGCAAGCTGTTCACCGTCTCCGACACACCGAACACGCCCGCGCAGCCCTTCAAGACTGCGGCGAACTCAGCAACCAACGCTGACCAATCCGGACTCTCGTTGAACGCGCTACTGCCGCTGCCGCGGACGGCGCGCACGCAAGCACTCATCGGCGTTTGCGGACTGCTGTTTATTGTGGTGGGCTGGCGCAGACGGTGGCAGACTAAGAAGAGTTAACCGCAGAGGAAGCGAGCCGGAAAGACGAAGAGGGCAGAGGTCAACCAACCTCTGCCCTCTTTTGTCTTGTGCTGTCGCGTAACCTTGTCTGCGGGGTACGTTCCCTACGCCACAGCGATCTCAATCACTTCGTCTTCATCCAGTCAACACAATTACGCAGTTGTGTGCGCATCAGCGCGGCGGGTGCGTGGTGTATGCGGCCGTGGCCGGGCAGCACCCACTCGAACTGATAATCGAGCAGACGCGCCATCGAGCGCGTCTGCTCGGGCCATGAGTACCAGCAGACGCTGCGAAAGGCGGTCAAAGCAGCGCGCACGGGCGACCACGCGAGATGATCGCCGGTGAAGAGAAACTTGTCGCGGTAGTGCAAGACCATGTGCCCGCGCGTGTGGCCGGGCGTGGGGATGATGGTTAACTCGTCGTCGAGTTTGATGGCTTCCGTGCCGGTGATGATACGCTCGATGCCGTGCCGCGCGGCGTTGTCGTCCGCGTGCATGATGCGTGTGCAGCCGAACCGTTGCGCGTAACGTGCGTGGTCGGCGATGTCGTCGCGGTGCGAGAGGAACATCGTACTTATGCCGCCCAACGCCGCAATGCGCTTGACGAGTTGCGTAGCATAACGCGGCGAGTCCACCAGCACGTTGCCGCCTGCCTCTGCCGGCCGCACGATCAAATAACTCCACGCACCGAAGCTATGCTCGGACGTGTAACCACAAAAGTAAACATTATCCGCGATGGGCAACGGGAAGGCGTCTATGCCGATGCGCTTGTCGTGCTGTTTCGTCGTGCCGATGGAAGAAGTCGGGCAGGCAACGAGCGCCATCAACGCGCGCCGCGTCTCTTCCGCCGTGATCGGTTGTTGATATACGCTCGTCTGCTCGCCGTGCGCGCGGAACACTGCGGGCGCGAGTTGCCGACACGCATCACAATCAATGCATGTCGCGTCAACGTAAAAATCGCCCGGCACGTTCTCCGGCAGACGCAGCGCAAGTTTGGCCATAACCAGCCAAAGTCTAACGCGCAAAGGCCAGAGTGCAAAGTTCAAGCGGAGACCGACTCAAGCCTTTGCCCTTTGGCTACTCCACCTCAAATGTAGTGGAGCAGATAAAGGATGAGCACGATCAGGAGGATCAGACCGATACCGCCGGTCGGGCGATAGCCCCAACTGCGACTGTGCGGCCACGCCGGCACTGCCCCGACGAGCAACAGAATTAGAATAATGAGCAGAATCAGACCCATAACCGTTCTCCTCTCAAGCAACGTTGCGGCCTGCGCGAAACCGCTGGACGCGTCGTCTATTTGTGAACTGTACCGGTGAGATTATGCCTCGCGGCGGACGGAGTCAATCATTTTTAGGCGTTGCGCCGATCCGCGCGCCTCAACGGCCACAGGGCGCTTCGTTCACTGCTACGCTGCGCATGTCTTGCGGCGCAACAAGCGCGGAGTGGATAAAGTTGGCGACAATATCGAAGTAGCGGTCGCCGCAGATACTCGCGACGCTATGCTCTGCGGCGGGGAAAATGTGTAACTGCTTCGGATCGTGCGCGGCGGCGTAGAGTGCCCGCCCCTGTGCGACCGGGATGATTCGATCCGGGTCGCCATGTGCGATGAGCAACGGACAACGCACGCGCGCCAGTTTCGCGGCCGAGTCGAAGCGATTGCGCGCAATGAAGTACAACGGGCGAGGCAGCCACGGCAGCATGTCAGCCGCCATTGCACCGGCGGATGAGAGACCGGATTCGACGATGAGCGCGGCGCACTGCCGGCGCGCCGCGACATCAATGACAGCGGTCGTACCGAGCGATTGACCGTATAGCACTAGCCGCGTGGGCGTGACCTGCCGTTCACGTAAAAGATAATCGTAGGCCGCATCGGTGTCGGCATAGAGCGAATTTTCATCCGTCACCTCGCCGTCACTGCGGCCATAACCGCGATAGTCGAAGAGCAGCACGTCGAAGCCGCGCGTCGCCAGTCGCTCCGCCAACCAACCGACATTGCTCAGATTGCCGCCGTTGCCATGCGCGTAGAGGATCGTGCCCACGGCCGGCCCTTGCGTCCGCGCATGCATGAACCAGCCGTGCAGACGCGGCCCCGCCGGCGCATTGAACCAAACATCCTCCGCATCGGCAGGTACAAGCGACCTCATCCCGGCCGCATAACGCACGGGATGCCAGGTGACGGCAAACTCGAACCGACGCAGACCGTAGCAGAACGCCACTACGAGAATGACGGGCCAGATTAGCAACCGCAACCAGACTGCACGCCGGAATCTGCGCCGCCGTGCTGCGCCCTCATGCATAAATGAATCGAACACTGCCATGATAAATGGCTAGACGCTGGCGACGTTGATTTGTTCCAACAGATATGCCCGGCAAAGATTCTTGCCTTTAGGTGTACAGCCGCGCGAGTTCGCGTTTGAGGACTTTGCCGGTCGGCCCTTTCGGCATCTCCGCGATGAAGTTGATGCGCTTCGGGCATTTGAAATCGGCGAGGTGCGCGCGGCAATGTGCGAGCAACTCTTCCGCCTCGACGTGCGCGCCATCTTTTAGCACGACGAACGCGGCCACTTCTTCGCCGTAGAGTTCATCAGGCACGCCGATAGTCGCGGCCGCTTCGACCGCCCTGTGTTGATATAGCACTTCGTCGATCTCGCGCGGGTAGATGTTTTCGCCGCCGCGGATGATCATGTCGGACATGCGATCCACGATGTAGCAGAAGCCGTCCGCGTCCACATAACCGATGTCGCCGGTGTGAAACCAGCCGCCGCGAAAGGCGTGTGCCGTAGCCGCGTCGTTTTTGAAATAGCCTTTGAAGATGTTCTCGCCGCGCAAGACGATCTCGCCTGTCTCCCCTGTCGGCACATCGTTTTCGTCTTCATCTACGATGCGCAGTTCGTTGCCGATGGGTAGGCCGCACGAGCCGGGCCGCCGACGTGTATCCGGCGGATTGAAAGTCGCGCGCACGGTTGACTCGGACAGACCGTAACCTTCGACGATGAGCGCGCTGAACGTCGCTTCAAAGCGCCGAATCACTTCAGCCGGCACGGGCGCAGAGCCACAGCAGCAGAAGCGCAGTTGTTCGGTTTTTAATCCGGCGGGCACGCC
Organism: Acidobacteriota bacterium; assembly: GCA_031359515.1. Classification (GTDB taxonomy): domain Bacteria; phylum Acidobacteriota; class Blastocatellia; order Pyrinomonadales; family Pyrinomonadaceae; genus QHXQ01. Next base: position 11,983 of record JANMAD010000404.1, read on the forward strand.
GTCCGCGTAGCGCGCGAGCAGCATTGAGAGCATGGTGGCGACTGTGCCGACGGAAGTGATCTGATAGTCCGAGACGATCTGCCAGAAACGCGACGCGGAGAAGCGCGGGCTGACGACCGACGAACCGCCCGCGTAGAGCGCGGCAATCGTTGTGACCATCACGGCGTTCATGTGAAAGAGCGGCATCACGGTCAGCAGGCGATCTTGCGCGGTGAACTTGAGCCAATCGGTAATCTGCTGCGCATTAGCGAGCAGGTTGCCATGCGTGAGCAGACAGCCCTTCGGCTTCCCCGTCGTGCCCGAAGTGTAGATGATGATCGCATCGTCGGCGCGCGTTAGCTCACGCCCGCGCCATGCCTCGCCCGGTGTCGGTTCATACGCTGCAACCACGGGCGCGTAATCGTCGAACGTGATGACATCGTGCAACGTGTGCATACGCGCGCGGATCGCGTCCACATCAGCGCGAAACTCTGTGTTGACGAGTAGCAGTTTCGCCTCTGAATTATTGACGACGTACTCGATCTCTTCCGCCTTCAACAGCGAGTTGACTGGGCCGGCGAGCGCGCCGAGTTTGAAGCAGGCGAAATAGGCGATGATGTACTCCGCGCTGTTCGGCAAGAGCAGGCTCACCACGTCGCCCTGCACGATGCCGCGCGCCGCCAACATATTCGCCGTGCGATTGACGGCCGCGTCGAACTCCGCATAAGTCCAGCGTCGCCCGTCGGCTGCGGAAAATAGAAACGGCTGGTCGGGCGTCGCGTTAGCGCGCTGTTCGAGTAGTTGGCGCATGTTGGCGAGCGGCGTGGCGTTCATCGTCTGTTCGTTCATTTTCCGGTTGGCACGCCCGCGCAGCGTGATGTATAAAGTTCGGGCAGTAAAGACACGGACGTTGCGCGCAGCAGAATTGTTCGAGCAGTTCACAGCTTAGCGAAACGCCTCCGTCTCTTACAAACGTCTCCGCACCATTTTGTCGCTTTCCGTCAACACACGCAGCACAGGCTAGCGATCACGAACGCTGTTTATGAAGACTTATCGTAATTTCATCAACGGGCAATGGCTCGAATCAACCGCGGAGCAGACCCTACCGAACGTCAATCCCGCGAACACAGACGACGTGCTGGGCACAGTACGCTTAGCGACGCGCGACGAAGCGCGCAGTGCGGTCGAGGCGGCGGCGACAGCCTATCGCGGTTGGCGCACAACGCCCGCGCCCGCGCGCGGCCGCATCGTCGCCCGCGCCGCGCGGCTGATGGAAGATGACAAAGAAAACTTGGCCGCGCTCCTCACGCGCGAAGAGGGCAAGACGCTCGGCGAAGCGCGCGGCGAACTGCAACGCGCCATCAACGTGATGGAATTCTGCGCGGGCGAGGCGCGGCGTTTGAACGGCGAGACGATCATGTCCGAGTTGCCGGCCAATTTCGCTTACACGATCAAAGAGCCGCACGGTGTGGTCGCGTGCATTACGCCCTGGAACTTTCCCGTCGCGATTCCCGTCTGGAAAATCGCGCCCGCGCTAGTCGCCGGCAACACGGTTGTCTTCAAGCCAGCGACCGTCACACCCGAAACGGCCGTCCGGCTGACTGAAATTTTCCACGAAGCGGGCCTGCCCAACGGCGTGATCAATCTCATCCTCGGCTCCGGCTCTGATGCGGGTGACGAGATCGTGTCGCATCGCGCGGTGCGCGCCATCTCGTTCACCGGCTCGACCGGCGTCGGCTTGAAGTTGTACGAGCAGGCGGCACGGCGCGGCATCCCCGTGCAGTGCGAGATGGGCGGCAAGAACCCGGTCGTGATCATGGAAGACGCCGACATGGCGCTCGCCGTCGAGCACACCGCGATGGGCGCGTTCGGTTCATCAGGTCAACGCTGCACGGCGACGAGTCGCGCGGTCGTGGTAGAAGCCGTGGCGGACGAGTTCATCTGTCGCGTCGTCGAGCGTGCGCTCAAGCTGCGGCTCGGCGATGGCGCGAGCACAGAGACGGAGATCGGCCCGCTCGTGGACGCGAACCAATTCAAGAGCGTGCTGAGCTACATAGACATCGGCAAAGAGGACGGCGCGTCGCTCGTCTGCGGCGGCGAGATCGCACAAGGGCCGAATTTGCGCAAAGGTTTCTTCATCCAACCAACCATCTTCGACCGTGTCACGCCCGACATGCGCATCGCCCGCGAAGAGATTTTCGGCCCCGTGTTATCGGTTCTGCGTGTGAAAGATTTTGACGAAGCGCTGCTCGTCGCGAACGATAGCGAGTTCGGCTTATCGTCCTCGATCTTCACACAGGACGCCACGCGCATCTTCCGTTTCGTGGACGAGATCGAGACCGGCATGACGCACATCAACTCCGCCACCACCGGCGGCGAGGCGCACATCCCCTTCGGCGGCATCAAGGCCACCGGCGTCGGCCCGCGCGAACAAGGCTCGACCGCGCTCGATTTCTACACGGAACTGAAAGTTGTTTACGTTGACTACACCGGCCGCAAGCGCGAAGGTAATTTGTATTAACTTGCTGTCTTGCATTTATCGCCATGAACCCTGTCACTTGCCCGACCTGCAACTTGGTTAACAACGATGAAGCGCAAGTGTGCGCGCAATGCGGCGGGTCGCTGGCGGAGGCGCGGCTGAAACAGCTTGCGGCTGAGGTGACGCGCGTGACCGAAGAATTCAAGGAGCGCACACGCCCGCGCCAAACCTTCCACACATTCAACGGCTTCGGCACGACGCTGCTTGATTATCGCGCGCTGCCCGACGGCACTTACGAAGCGACGCGCTGGGTCGTCGCGATGATGCTGCCACTCGTGCCGCTCGCCACCTATGTCATCAGGCCGGAGACGCAAGAGCATTCTTTCGGCCGCTCCACGTCGAAGTTTAGTATCGTCGGCAAGGGCAAGCTCTCGGCAGCGCGCATCCTGCGCACGTACTTGCTCGTCGTCGTCGGGCTGCTGCCGATTGTCTTAGGCTTTCTTAATTCCAGTTGGGTGAACCACACGCTCGGCGGCCCCTTAGCAGCCCTCGCGATGTTCGCGAGTTTCGCGTGGGCCGCTTACTGCATCTTCTATCGCATCCCGAATGAAGGTAAGGCGTACAACAGCAAGCCTGCGGCAACGGTCGGGGTAAAGCAAAACTGATTCACCGGCAAACGATTTGGTAAGGGAGAATGATTTATGAGCACA
>JANMAD010000407.1:0-1574 GCA_031359515.1 Acidobacteriota bacterium
GAGATGCTCGTGCGTACCTATCACGAGTCGCAAGCCAAAGCGATCTATGCAGTGCGCGAGCGGATAGGGTTTGAAAAGCAGTGACAAGTGACAAGTGACGAGTGACAAGCAAGAGCTTGTCTTTAACTTGTCACTCGTCACTTGTCACTCGGCACTGTTCTCTTATGTGTGGCATCACCGGCTGGGCGTATCTCGATGCGCGCGTGCCGCCTGCGGCGGGCGCGGCGGAGTTGCTGCGCTCAATGTGCGGGCGGATGGTGCATCGCGGGCCGGATTCGGAAGGTGTGATGGTAGCGACGGGCGTGGCCTTAGGGATGCGCCGATTAGCGATTATCGATTTGGCGACGGGCGAGCAGCCGGTGTGGAACGAGGACAGAAGCGTCGCCGTCGTCTTGAACGGCGAGATTTACAACTACCGCGAGTTGCGCGCCGACTTGATCGCGCGCGGGCACGAGTTTCGTAGCGCGTCGGACACGGAAGTGCTGCCGCATCTGTACGAAGAGTATGGCGCGCGGATGCTCGATCAGCTGAACGGCATGTTCGCGTTCGCGTTGTGGGATGCGCGTGCGCGCAAACTCTTACTTGCGCGCGATCCGTTCGGCGAGAAGCCGCTCTACTGGGGTATCTTTCAAGGGCAACTGCTATTCGCCTCCGAGCCGAAAGTCTTGCTCGCGCACCCGGCCGTCACGACACGGCTGAACGTCGAAGCGTTGCGGCAATATCTCGCGTTCGACTACGTGCCTGCGCCGCTCTCGATCTACGAAGGCATCAATAAACTGCCCGCCGCGCACGTGCTCACACTTCAGGACGGGCGCGTTGAAGTCCGGCCGTACTGGCAACTGAGCTACCGCAAACTCACGCCCGCACCGGATGAAACTGAAGCGGCCGAGCGCGTGAAAGAACTGCTCGCGGATTCAGTCCGCATGCGGCTCGTCGCGGACGTGCCGCTCGGCGTGTTGCTGTCGGGCGGCGTTGATTCGTCCGCGATTGCCGCGCTCGCCGTGCGCGCCGCGCAGGGGACGGTCAAGACATTCTCGATCTCGTTCGCCGAAAAATCTTTCGATGAATCAGCCTACGCGCGTGGCGTCGCGGATTTTCTCGGTACGGATCATCACGAAGAGCGTCTGAGCGCAGACTTGGCGGCCGATCTGATCGGCGAGATCGGCTCGTGGCTCGACGAGCCTTTGAGCGATCCGTCGGTCGTGCCGACTTACTTGTTGTCGCGCTTCACACGCCAGCACGTGACGGTCGCGCTCGGCGGCGACGGCGGCGACGAAATCTTCGCGGGCTATCCGATGTACGCCGGTCATCGCGTCGCGCAAAAATACGAGCGCATGCCGCGTCTGTTATCGCGCTTATTGATTGAACCGGCAATCAGCCTGTTGCCCGTCAAGACAAAAAATCTCTCGTTCGATTTCAAAGCGCGTCGCTTCCTTGAAGGCATGCGGCAAGCAGATGTCGTTGCGCGGCATCATGCGTGGTTCGGTTCGTTCACGCCGCGCGAGCAAATGTCGTTACTCACACCGGACGTGCAGCAACGAACGAACGCAGACGTGTACGCGCAGGCACGCGAG
>JANMAD010000414.1:0-4824 GCA_031359515.1 Acidobacteriota bacterium
GGTTTGCGGCCACGTCTGCCCTTGCGCTAAAGCAAACCACGAAAGATCGGGACAGAGTGAAAAGCTGTCCCCGAAACCACCCGAACCGACACGAAGCAAAACAGCCGCATGTTCGTGTCGGTTCGGGTGGTTTCGGGGATAAATCTTTTTCGCTCGCTGTGCCATTCCTATATGCTTCGATTTAGCCACGCACAAGCGCCGTGCGTTGCGCAGGCGTTAATGCGATGACTTTTGTTTTACCCTTACAGGTAAATAGTCTAACCTATTTTTCATGAGCTTAATTCCAATAGTCGGTGTCTAACTCAGGTAGGCGGACGTGTGGCAAGGAGAGGGTCGGTGCTTAACATCAAAGCATTGCAGAAGACGTATGCGAGCGGCGTGCAGGCGCTCAAAGGGATCACGCTCGCCGTGCCCGCCGGCATGTTCGGGTTGCTCGGCCCCAATGGCGCGGGCAAGACGACGTTGATGAAAATTGCCGCAACGCTGCTCGAACCAGATTCAGGGGGTGTCGAACTTGACGGCGTTGACTTAATCGCCGACAAACAGGCTGCGCGCAGAATGCTCGGCTATCTGCCGCAGGAGTTCGGGCTTTATCCCACCCTAACCGCCGAGCAGACGCTGCATTATCTGGCCAAACTCAAGGGCGTGTTGGAATATAAAGAACGCAGCGCATTGATTGCTGCGTTGTTTGAAAAAGTTAATCTCTCAGCCGCACGCAAGCAGAAGGTCGGGGGATTTTCGGGCGGTATGCGCCAGCGCTTAGGGATCGCGCAGGCCCTCATCGGGCAGCCGAAGCTTATTATCGTTGATGAGCCAACCGCCGGGTTAGACCCCGAAGAGCGCGTCCGCTTTCATAACCTGCTCGCCGAAATTGCCGGCGAGAACACAGTGGTTATTCTTTCCACGCACATCGTCTCGGATGTCGCGAACCTGTGCGACAGCATGGCCATTATGCGGCAAGGCGAGATCGTCGCAAGTGGCACACCGCAGGAAGCGATCAAACGCATCAACGGGGCCATCTGGGAAGCCGATCTGCCGCGCGAAAAAGTCATCGCGTTGCAGCAGGCGCGGCTCAAAATCGTCTCCACGCAAATGTTCGCGGGGCGGGTGCGCGTGAGAGTTTACGCGCCGGGCGCGCGACCGGGCGAAGAATTTAGCCCGGCGACGCCGTCGCTCGAAGATTACTACTTCAGCGTCGCCAGCCAAACGGAGCGCGTGCATTGAGGAGTCCGGTCCACACACCTTTCGGCGCGATCTTTCAGACGGAAGTGCTGCTCAACGCGCAACGCGTCGCGCCTTATGCGATGGCGCTCCTGTTTGGCGGCAATGCCCTGCTGTGGTGGGGCTGGGGGCCGGCCGCGAGCCGAGGTTGGGCGACGAACAGCGAGTATTTCATCGCCAGCATGCTCCCGGTCTTCTCGTTTATGACGCTGCCGCTCTTCACCGCCGTCATCATGGGCGACCCGGTCATCAGAGATTTTCGCACGGGCGTGACCCCGCTCATTTTTTCCAAGCCCGTCCGCCCCGCCACCTATCTGCTCGGAAAATTCTGCGGCAATTTCTTCGTGCTAGTCTGCTGTCAGGCGGCTTTCCCGCTAACGCTCTGTTTGCTGCAAGGGTTTCGCAGACCGCACATGCTCGTGCAGCCGGTGCGTGTGCTGCCCTACTTCAAACACTTCTTCGTGCTCGTCGTCATCTCACAACTGGTGCTGGCGGCCATCCACTTCACCGTCGGCACAATGACGCGCAACGCCAAAATCGTGTACGGCTTGGCCGTCTCTTTTTACCCGCTCTACATCGCCTATCAGGTGGGCTTGTTGAAGAGCCTGCCACCGCGCTGGCGCACCGCACTCGATCCTTTGCTGATGAACTGGCAGCAAGCGAATACACAGGGGCGTAGCGCAGAATGGCTTAATCAGTTAGCGGTCAGCTATGACGCAGACGTGCTGGCGAACCGCGCGTTAATGATTCTCATCGCCGCCCTGTGCCTGACGATCCTCTACGTGCGGTTCACAATGGTCGAGCGGGCCAAGCAGTACGAAGGCAGTGGTTCGCTCACAACGATCAATCTCGCCCCCAGCGCCGAATGGCTTGATCCCGGCGCGGCGAGTTTGCGCTATCCCCTACCGGCGCAGGCGTTGGTAGCAGACACGCACCGGCAAGTGGTGGCGCTACCCAAAGTCGGCATGGCAACCGCAGGTGGCCGCGCGTATCTCACACAGTTGCGCGCGGCTGTGGGGATCGAGTTGCGCCTGTTGTCGGCAGAGCGCGGTCTCATCGTGATCGTGCCCCTCTCTACGCTTATGTGCGTTGTCAGCATGGCCTCTAACCAGCCTGTGCCCGACGGGTTATACACCGCCGCCTACGCAGTTCGCACAGCCGAGTCGCTGCTGCTATTTCTGGTCGCCATCGCCGTCTTCTTCACGGGCGAGGCAATGCATCGTGACCGTGACTTTAGTGTCGAGCCTGTGCTTTGGAGCGTGCCCGCGCCTAATTTCGTGCTGCTGCTCTCCAAGTTCGCGGCCACATTTCTGCTGTCGCTGGCCTTTAGCCTGCTGGTCGGTCTCATTGCGTCTGCCCTGCAAATCGTGCGCGGGCATACGCCGTTTGAAATCTCAACGTATCTCAAGGTCTACTCAGTCATCTTGCTGCCGGGCATGATTTTTATGATTTCAGTTGTCATCATGCTCAACGTGCTACTGCGGGATAAGTACCTTGCGTATGCGGTGTGCATTGCCATCAGCATCGGGCTGTTTTATCTATTCAATCAAGGCTACAACCACTGGCTTTATAATCCCCTGCTTTACGGCCTCTGGACTCCCGCCGATTTAGCGGTCGCTGGCAGCCGACTGACGCGCATACTCACGCATAGAATTTACTGTCTCGCGCTGGCCACCTTGTGTCTTGCGCTCGCCCACCTCTTTTTCGCGCGCAAAGCAACCAAGGGTTTACACGCGCACGGTCGGCTGCGCAGCGCGGGCTGGGCGCTGCTGCTGATATTCTGTTCAGCTTCACTGGCCGTAATCACGGGTATGATAGTTACTGCCGGCACGTGATTATTGCTTTCGGCTGTGCTTGCCGGCTAAGGCGTGCCGGACAATTCACGCAACCCGCCGCGCGCATCCTTTGCAAGAAGCTTCCTCCGATGTAAATTGAACGCCCGCACGCAAGCGACAGGCGGCCGGGCAGTTGGGCACATTGACTGACGTAAGTGACAGGATGCGCAATTGTGATTTAGAGGAGATAAGCCACACGTATATGTCCACTCCGTATAACCAACAGATTGGTGCCCCAAGCAATTACGCGGGACGCTTAGCGCAGTATGCCTTTCGCCGCTCGATGATCGAGGCGGAGAGGACATATACCCTGTACCCTGATCGGCTGACGGTCGAAGGCGAGGGACTGCCGCCACAGGTTTACGAGCTAAGTCAGGTGCGGCGCGTCCATTTGAAGTACGAGCGCACCAAGCAGCGGGCTTACTACCAATGCTTCATCCACACGGACAAAGGGCGCGTCGATCTGCGCCACGTGCATTGGCAGGGACTAGCGAACTTTGAAGACCGGCGCGGCACGTACACTCCCTTCGTCCGCACGCTCCTGCACACACTCGCGCGCTATCCGGGCATACGCTTTGACGCCGGCTCAATGGCTAACTTCATTGCGGCCATCATCGGCATTCCCTTGATGGGCATACTCACTCTGTTAGCCTTGCTCGTCGGGCTACTGCTGCCCGCGTTGGTCGGCCTAGGGATCACGGTCTTGTGCATCTTGATGCTGCGGCGCTCGCGCCCGCGCCGGGTCGATCCGGCCGCGCCGCCCGCAGACTTACTCCCGGCTTAACCACCACACGCTGCCCAACAAACTATCTATGGCGAAAATCAAGCTCGGGCTGAAATACTTATGCGCGCTGTTTTTCGTGCTGGCCGGTCTCAATCATTTCCTCAATCCTATTTTCTATCTGAAGATCATGCCGCCTTATCTCCCCTGGCATCTGCCTTTGGTTTATCTGAGCGGGGTGGTGGAAATCGCGCTGGGCTGCTTACTGTTGTTGCCGCAGTTCACGCGGCTGGCGGCTTGGGGACTGATCGCGCTCTTGCTGGCGGTCTTTCCGGCGAACATACATATGGCGCTGCATCACGAGCTTTATCCAGAGTATAGTAGCCTGGCGCTGTGGCTCAGGTTGCCGCTGCAATTCGTCTTGCTCGCTTGGGCCTACTGGTACACCGCGCGGGCGACGCAAAGAGGACGCGGTGAGGCGGCGACCGCTGTCTGACAACTTAGACCGCACCAGAGTTTGCTAAATCGAAGCTTATGAGATGGGGACAGAGGAAAGACTCATCCACGAATCCACACGAACCGATACAAACCAGAACTCACGAATCGTTCGTGAGTTTTCGTGTGATTGCGTGGATCAATTTTTTTCGGCCGCTGTCCCATTCTTTTAAGGACTGATTTAGAATTGGCTTTATGCTGGCATCTGCCCGACTCCGCCTCAGACGCTTCTCCCCTGCCGACGTGCCGCCGTTCGTCGCCTATCGTAATGATCCGCTCATCGCCCGGTATCAGAGTTGGGACACGTACAGTGAAGCAGAAGCGTATGCGTTCATACGACAACAGCAAAGTTTGGCCGCGCCTGCGCCGGGACAATGGTTTCAATTCGCCATCGAGTTGCGTGCGACGGGCGCGCTGATCGGCGACTGCGCGCTCAAGCTTGAACCGGAAGAGTCGCGCCAGGCTGAAGTCGGCTTCACGCTCGCGCGCCCATATCACGGACAGGGCTATGCAGCCGAGGCGGTGGCGAGGCTGTTAGATTATGGCTTCATG
>JANMAD010000451.1:0-4802 GCA_031359515.1 Acidobacteriota bacterium
GCCTGATGCGCGAGATACTTCAGAGTGGTAAAGAAATAATGCCGAAAGACAAATAGATTGCCGATTGCCAATTGCCAATTTCCGATTGGCTTCTGTGGGGGTTCAAATCGGCAATCGGCAATCAGCAATCGGCAATCGAAGATGACATGACTCCAAAAGAGATTGCTGCCCAGTATGAAGCGAAAGTGTTCGACGCGCCCGAGGCGGCGAAGGTGGCGGGTTTTGTCTTGACGGAAACAATGGCGCCGCGAAACGTTTGGAACAAGGCGAGCGCCGCGCAGGCTATCATTACGAAACTCGCGAACAAACGCGCCAGCGGGGAAGCAACCGAGATTGGATTAATCATTGAACCGTGGAGCGTGACGGGTTGTTATGTTCCCAGCGAGCCCGCACCCGCGGCAGCTTGAAGAATCAGTGGTCAGTGATCAGTGACCAGTTGTTCGTAGCCTATTGCGGTGCACCTAAGACCTAAGACCAAAACTACTGGCCACTGACGATTGACCACTGACGACTGACCACTGACGACTGACCACTGACATGCATCAGGTAGAGATCGCCACAACCAAAGAGACGCTGCTCGATAGCCCCGAGATGGTGCTCAACATGGGGCCGCAGCATCCGTCAACACACGGCGTGCTGCGCGTTATCTTGAAACTCGACGGCGAGACGGTGATGGATCTCGACTGCGACATCGGCTATCTCCATCGCGGGATGGAAAAGATTGCCGAGAACCGCATGTACACGATGATCGCTCCTTACTGGGATCGCCTCGACTACATCGCCGCAGTCTCCAACGGCCTGGTTTGGGTGGAAACAGTCGAGCAGATGATGGGCCTGGTCGTGCCGCCGCGCGCGCATTACATCCGCACGATCCTTACCGAACTAAACCGCATCGCTTCGCATCTGCTGTGGCTGGCAACTCACGCGCTCGACATCGGCGCCGTGACAGTTCTGCTGTGGGCATTGCGTGAACGCGAAGAGATTCTGAAGATGTTCGAGCGGCAGTTCGGCGCGCGTCTGACCTGTCATGCGTGGCGCATCGGCGGCATGCCGAACGATACTTACGAAGGTTTTAGCGAAGACGTGACGCAGTTCGTCGATAACTTTCCGCACCGGCTCGACGAGTATGAAACGCTGTTGACGGAGAATCGCATCTGGCTCGGGCGCACGGTCGGCATCGGCGTCATCTCGGCAACGGACGCGGTCGCAATTGGCTTGACCGGCCCCGCGCTACGCGGCTCCGGCGTCGCCTACGATCTGCGCAAGGCGCGGCCTTATGCGGCCTACGCCGATCTCGATTTCGACATTCCCGTCGGCGAGAACGGCGACACGTATGATCGCTACCTCGTGCGGCTTGAAGAGATGCGCCAGTCGCGGCTCATCATCCAGCAAGCGTTGGCCAAGATGCCGGACGGCCCCGTCAACGCGAAAGTGCCGAAGATTATCAAGCCGCCTGTAGGCGACTACTATCATTCAATCGAAGGGCCGAAGGGCGAGCTAGGTTGCTATCTCGTCTCCGACGGCTCAAGCCGGCCCTATCGCGTCCGCGTTCGTCCCTCGTGCCTCATCAACTTGCAGGCGCTCCGGCAGATGTGCGTCGGCCACTTAATCGCCGACGTAGTCGCCATCATCGGCACGCTCGACATAGTACTGGGTGAGATTGATCGCTAGCTTTCGATTCCTGCTTAACGGCCGTCGCTATCATTTATGAATATGTTAGCCCTGTTCGCGCCACCAAATCTGGTTGATAGCTTGCTGCTGCGTTTCTTTAGCGCGGAGACGGTGAACTATGTCGTCTGGCCGTTCATACAGATCGGCGCGGTCGTGACGGGCATCGCGCTTTGGGCCTTGTACGCGACGTATCTGGAGCGCAAGGTGTCGGCGTTCATGCAGGCGCGGCTGGGGCCGATGCGCGTCGGCCCGTATGGGCTGTTGCAGCCAATTGCCGACGCGATCAAGTTGCTGACGAAGGAAGACCTGCGGCCCGATAAGGCCGATCCGTACATCTTCTTCTTTGCGCCGTTCGTCTCGGTCGCCGCCGCGTTTATCGTCTTCGCGGTGATTCCGTTCGGCCCTGATTGGGGCGTGATTACAGACATCAACATCGGGCTGCTGTTCGTCCTCTCGGTCTCGTCGGTCGGTGTGCTGGCAATCATTCTGGCGGGCTGGTCGTCGAACTCGAAGTACGCGCTGCTCGGCGGTCTGCGCTCGTCCGCGCAGATGATCTCGTATGAAGTCTCGATGGGCTTGGCGCTTGTCGGCGCGCTAATGTTCGCGCGCACGCTCAGCCTGTCCGGCATCGTGCAGGCGCAGGGACTGGACTCGATGTGGTACATCCTGTATCAGCCGCTCGGCTTCATCGTGTTTCTCATTAGCGGTATCGCGGAGAACAATCGCGCGCCGTTCGATCTGCCCGAAGCCGAATCGGAGTTGGTCGCGGGCTTCCACACCGAATACTCCGGCATGCGCTGGTCGCTCTTCTTCATGGCCGAATACGCGGCGATGATCGTGGTCTCCGCGATTGCGACGACGATGTACTTGGGCGGTTGGTATTTCCCCGGCGCATGGCGCATCGATCTGGCGGGTCATCATTCGCTGTTCGTGCTGGTCAGCCTCTTCATCTTCTGCGCGAAGATGGCGATCCTGCTGTACGTCTATTTCTGGTTGCGCTGGACGTTCCCGCGTTATCGGTACGATCAACTAATGGACTTGGGTTGGAAATGGATGTTGCCTGCCGCACTGCTGAACATCGCGCTGAGTGCGCTCGCCATCTTCACCGTGCAGGCGCTAGACGGTTGGCACGGCATGAGCACGGTCGAATCAATCGCGCGCGGGGTTAATCTGACATTGACGGGCAAAATTATTATGATCGCTTACGGCGTGGCGGGCGTCTTCATCGCCGCCGGGATGCTCTCGGCGATCAACTGGCGCTCGCGCGATTTCAATTTGAAGAAGCAGCGCCGGCAGGTGCGGCTTATGAGTCCCGCGCAAGGCCAGCCGGCCGTTGCGCCCGCAACTGTTGCGAGTGAGAGTTAAATGAGTCTGGAGATAAACTCGTCGCGGAGCGACGCGGTGAATTTAGCCCGGCGTTAAAACGCCGGGAACGAGCAATGGCGCTGAGTCGGCGTCGCGTCAGCGACGAATGAGCCGCAGTCGCCGTTCATGGCGTCGCTGACGCGACGCCATGAATTGGTTACATTTAATCCCGGCGTTGAAACGCCGGGCTAAACTCAAACGCCGCTACGCGGCAGACCGGAATTGTAAGCAGGGGGTTGAGGAAATCATGCCGTTAGTCACCGTCCCGGAGTCGACCTTCAAAGAGAAGCTAAAGCGTTTCTTTCTCTTTGATCTGCTCGCGGGGTTGAAGTTGACGCTCAAGTTCAATCTCGGCGCGCTCTTCGATAAAGACTCCGTCAAGGGCATGGGCATCTATACGGAGCAGTACCCGAAGGTGCGCGCCGAAGTCGCGCCGCGCTTTCACGGCTCGCCGCGTCTGAACATGGACCCGGAGACGCACGACACGCTCTGCATCGCCTGCAACCTCTGCGCGCTCGCCTGTCCCGAAGACTGCATTGACGTGATCCCGATGGACATAGAGATCACGGTCGCGGGCAAGGCGCGCAAGAAAAAGGTGCTGGACGAGTTTATCTTCGACACCTCGCGCTGCATGTTCTGCGCGCTCTGTCAGGAGGCTTGCCCGACCGCGTGCCTCGAATTGACGCAGGATTTTGAGTTGGCCACTTATTCACGCGCCGGCTTCGTCTGGAATCGCGAGATGTTGGAGCAGGGCCGCGAGACGGTGAAGTATGACGCCTGAACAGAATTTGCAGTTTTAGATTTTTGATTTGCGATTAAATAACAGGTACGGCGTTCATCATCTGTAAATCGCAAATCTAAAATCGCAAATCTAAAATCCTATGTTTCTTACCGGCTGGGCAGCAGTTTTCTTCTGGATATTTGCGGTGGCGGCATTGGTGGCCGCGCTGTTGACGATACTCGCGCGCAACGCCGTGCATTCGGCGCTGTTTCTGATCTCGACGCTCTTGTCGGTCGCCGCGCTGTTCGTTTTGTTGGGCGCGGAGTTCATCGCGGGTGTGCAGATTCTTGTCTATGTCGGCGGCGTGATGGTGCTGTTTCTGTTCGTCATCATGTTGGTGAACGTGAGCGCGGAGGAGAAGGGCAACGAGTTGCTGTTCAACCGGCCGGCGCAAGTGGCGGCGAGCGCGATCTTTCTCGCGCTCCTATCGCTCGGTCTGATCTATGCGATCCGGCAAGGCTACGACGGCTTGCTCAAGCGTGATCAGGAGACCATTACGAACGTCGCGACGGCGCAGCGGCCGATGGCGGCGAGCGCGACGGGCACGATGCAGATTTCGCAGGACACGCAGCGCGTCGGCGGCAGTCTCTATCGCTACGCCGCGATCCCGTTTGAGATCGCGAGCGTCTTGCTGCTCGTCGCCATCATCGGCTCGGTCATGCTGGCGCGCACGACGAAGCAGGAAGCGGCGGCGGACGAAGATGTTGACCAGACGCCGCTGCCCGATCTGCTGTTGCCTGAACCTGAAAGCGAATGACGAAGGCGAGTCTGACTTTATGAGCAATCTGTTTGCCCCAACGCTCGCTTTACTGTTGCAAGCCGGCCAAGCGACGACGCGCACGGGCGCGATCCTCGAAGGCATTAAGCAACCTGATCTGTCGAAGTTTCTCGTCATCGGCGCGCTGCTCTTTATCATCGGCGTGGCGGGCGTGCTGACGCGGCGCAACATCATCGTCATCTTCATGTCCATTGAGTTGATCATGAA
>JANMAD010000454.1:0-2031 GCA_031359515.1 Acidobacteriota bacterium
CAAAGAAAAAGGGATAATTCCTTTGCGCTCTTCTTTGCGGCTTTGCGCCTCCAGCGTGAGACTTTCCGGCACGTGACCGCAACGGCCGTTTGGCTTTCGGGCGCAAGATCGCGCATCATAAGCGCGCACCTATTTCGCCCAGTCCCGGTCAGGCTATCGTCGTTTACGTATGCACGAACTGAGAAAATTCGCGCGCTACTTCCGCCCTTATAAAACTTCGCTCGTCGTCGGCATCATCTGCATCTTTGCCTCGGTCATCATCGGGCTGATCGTTCCGTGGCTGGTCGGACGCGCGGTGGACAGTCTGCGCGGCGGCGTGACGTGGGCCAGCCTGACGCGCTATGCGCTGACGATCCTCGGCGTCAGTTTTGTGAGTGGCTTTTTTCTGTTCTTACAGCGCCGTATTCTGATCGGCATGTCGCGCCACGTCGAATATGATCTCCGGCAAGAGTTCTACGCGCATCTGCAACGCCTGCCGCTCTCCTTCTTTCAAGCGAACCGCACGGGCGATCTGATGGCCCGCGCGACGAACGATCTCGCAGCCGTGCGCCAACTTGCCGGCCCGATGATCATGTACACGCTGCAAACCGTCTTCGTCGTCATCTTGATTCTGCCGCTCATGTTGCGCATCAGCGTGCGCTTGACGCTGCTGTTGTTCATCACGATGCCGCTCGTCTCGTTGACGGTGAAATTCTTCGGGCAACAGGTGCATGTGCGCTTCGAGAAGATACAGGAGTTCTTCGCGCAGATTACCGCCCGCGCGCAGGAGAACTTTTCGGGCGTGCGCGTCGTCCGCGCCTACGCGCAGGAGGACGCCGAGATCGCCGTCTTCAACGATCTGAACCGGCAGTACGCCGAGCGCAATCTCGCGCTCGTCCGCATTGACGCGGCCATGCGCCCGTTGATGCAGTTTCTGATCGGCTTGGGCTACGTCTTGATCCTCTACGTCGGCGGGCGCATGGCGCTTGATGGGCGCATGACGCTGGGGCAGTTCACGGAGTTCAATCTCTACCTGACGCGCCTGATCTGGCCGCTCATCGCGCTTGGCTACGTGGTGAATTTGTATCAACGCGGCACGGCCAGTTGGAAGCGCATGAACGCGATCCTGGCGACGCCGCCCGCGATTGCCGACGAACCGGGCACGCGCGAGCAGATGCCGCTACGCGGGCGCATAGAGTTGCGCCATCTGACTTTCAGCTACAGCGAGCATCTGCCGCCCGTCTTGCGCGACATCAATCTCGTGATCGAAGCGGGCCAGAGCGTCGCCTTTGTCGGGCGCACCGGCACGGGCAAGTCAACGCTGATGAATCTGATCCCGCGCTTGCTTGACGCGCCGCCGGGCACGGTCTTGCTTGACGACGTGCCGGTGGGCGCTTACCCGCTGGCGCAGTTACGCGCCGCCATCGGCTACGTGCCGCAGGAGACGTTTCTGTTCAGCGAGACGCTCGCGGAGAACATCGCGTTCGGCGTCGAGACGAAAGAGCGCGCTGAGGTCGAGTGGGCGGCTGAGGTCGCAGGCTTGGGCGAGGACGTGCGCGAGTTTCCCGACGGCTTCGACACGTTGGTGGGCGAGCGCGGCATCACGCTCTCCGGCGGGCAGAAGCAGCGCACCGCCATTGCCCGCGCCATCATGCGCCAACCGCGCATACTGATTCTCGACGACTCGCTCTCGGCCGTTGACACTTACACGGAAGAGAAAATTTTGGGTCGGCTGCGCGGCGTCATGCGCGAGCGCACGAGCTTGATCGTCTCGCATCGCATCTCGACCGTGCGCGACGCCGATCTCATTTGCGTCCTCGACGAAGGGCGCATCGTCGAACAAGGCACACACGACGAACTGCTCGCGCGCGGCGGCGAGTACGCGGCGCTCCACGAGCGGCAACTGTTAGAAGAAGAGTTGGCGGCGAGCTAAGCGCAGAGAGGAAGACCACGAGCGTTGATGAAACCAACGCCCACACATGCGACGGCCGGCGCGCGGCAACGCGGATTGCTGATCATCTGGTTCATGCAGTTCGTCACACTCGGCATCTT
>JANMAD010000468.1:0-16198 GCA_031359515.1 Acidobacteriota bacterium
GTGTCACGGGTTGCAAGCGACTTTGGCGACTCCAACTCTCATTAGGGATTGATTCAAGCGCAGTATAAGTTGCGCGGTGGCGAGTGACAAGTGCCTAACACAGTGACGAGTGACAAGTGACGAGTGACGAGCTAAGAGAAACTTCTTGCTTGTCATTGGTCACGTGTCACTCGTCACTGTCCTCTAAACACGGGCGCGCGTTTTTCGAGGAAGGCGCGCGTGCCTTCGCGCACGTCAGCGGTGGCGAAGAGTTGGCTGAAAAGTTCGGCTTCGAGTTTCAGTCCATCTTCCAATGACATACGCGTGCCTTGCGTGACGGCGGCGAGGCAGGCACGTAGCGCGAGCGGCGCTTGCGCGGCAAGGCTACGCGCAAGTTCTTCGGCAACGGGTAACAACTCGGCGGGCGCAACCACGCGATTGATTAGTCCCAGCCGCAACGCTTCATCGGCCTCAATCGCTTCACCCGCCAACAGCGCGGCCAGCGCGCGACCCGACCCGACGATGCGCGCGAGTCGTTGCGTGCCACCATAGGCCGGCAGCAAGCCCAACTCGATCTCAGGCAGCGCGAAACTTGCGTGCTGCGCCGCGATGCGCAGGTGACACGCGAGGGCAAGCTCGCAGCCACCGCCGACGGCCGCGCCATTGACGGCCGCGATGACCGGCACGCCGCACAACTCGATCAACTCGCAGACCGCTTGCCCGCGCTCCGCCACGGCGCGCCCGTCCGCCGGATCATGCGCAGCCAACTCCGCGATGTCCGTGCCCGCGCTGAACGCTTCCGCGCCTGCGCCCGTCAAAATTACCGCGCGCAGGTCGCCCCGCTCGCCGACCGCCGTGAACACTGTGGCAAGTTGCGCGAGCATGGCGCGCGTCAGCGCGTTGCGCTTCGCCGGGCGATTGAGCGTCACGCACAGCAGCGCGGCGCGCTCTTCGATGTTGAGATCAGAGTTCAAGGTGAAGCTGGGGCAAAGTCAGTACCGCCTGCGGTAGCGGGCGGGTCGTGGTCACGTTAACAGAACCGCCCGCTACCACAGGCGGTACTGACAGGCAGTTAACACCTTTCGGCTCATACCAGATTCATCGGCGTGGGGTTCTTCGGGTCGCTGTAGTCGTAAAAGCCGCGCCCCGATTTGCGCCCGTAGAGACCGGCCAAGACCATACGCTTCAAAAGCGGCGGCGGCGCGAAGCGTTGTTCGCGGAATTCGGTGAACATGATCTCGGCGATGTAATAGGTCGTATCGAGACCGACGAAATCTAAGAGCGTCAACGGCCCCATCGGATAACCGCAACCGAGTTTCATCGCGTTATCAATGTCCACCGTCGAGCCGACGCCCTCGGCGAGCGCGCGGATGGCATCGAGCAGATAGGGCACGAGCAAACGGTTGACGATGAAGCCTGAACGGTCGTCGGCGCGCACAGGCACTTTGCCGAGTGCGCGGCCGAACGCGACGGCTTGTTCATAGACCGTCTCGTCAGTCAGGATCGTGCGCACCACTTCGACGAGTTTCATGAGCGGCACGGGATTGAAGAAATGCAACCCGATGAAGCGTCCCTGCCGCGCCGCCGAAGTCGCGGTCATCATCTCCGTGATCGAGAGCGACGAAGTATTGGACGCGAAGATCGTGTCGGGCTTACACAACTCATCCAATCGTTTGTAGGTCTCACGCTTGAGGTCGAGATTTTCGATGATCGCTTCGATGATGATGTCGCAGTCGGCAAGGTCTTCGAGTTTGGTTGTGCCGGTCAAACGGCCGCGAATCTGTCCCTGCTGCTCGCTCGTGATCGTGCCCTTCTCGGCAAACTTCGCGAGCGATTTGTCTATACCCGTGAAGCCACGCGCGCACAACTCGTCCGTGACTTCGCGCACGACCACGTCCAGCCCGGCCGTCGCACACGTCTGCGCGATACCTGCGCCCATCAGCCCGCAGCCAAGCACACCTACTTTCTTAATCTCCATCGTCAGTTAGCTTCTCCTGTATTGATTTGTTCGAGGTTTAAGACGCACACGTTTCTTTGTCCGACTTCGTGCTTCATTCCCCGCCTTGCTTATTTCTTGGCCGGCGGCGGCGCTTGCTTATCCTGCGCCCCGGCCGGTTGTTTATCCTGCGGCTCGTTCAGCAACTCGATGCCGAAGTTCTTGCCTGCGGTCTTGACCCATTGATCGGAGCGCGCGTCCCACGCCTTGTAATCGTTAACGAGTTGTTGCAACTGCGCCAGCGCACGCGGCGTGGCGCGTTCTTTCTGCGGCAGACGCCCGTAATCGCGTGCGCGTGCGAGCAGTAGCTGCAACTCGTTGCGCAACGCATCAGCCTGCGGATCGAAGGGCGGCACGCGCGCAAGTTGTGCGATGGTTTGATTGGCCGCCGCCTCGTCCGCTTCGTGGTTGATGAGTTGTGGGAAGATACGCTGCCCCGTGTTCATGGCTGCGATATAAGCTTCGATGTCGGGGCCGCCGGTCTTAATTAAACGCGCGGCCGGATTGTCGAAGCGCGGGCGCGCGTCGCCCAGATGGCGCGCGACTTCGCCGAAGCTGCCGACGACGAGTGCGAGCGCCGCGATCTGTAGGACGCGCCAGATGACGGCGACCGGGCTACTTGTGCCCGGTCGCTTATAACCGACCAACAATGCCAGCACACACCCGGCCGCGAAGCCGCCGAGATGCGCGGCGTTGTCGATCATCTGCAAGCGATAACCGATGAATAAATTGATCAGGATCACCGGCAGCATGCCTGTGCCGAATGCGCGCTTGAAGCCTTCCGGCAACTCGTGACGAAACTTGATGCCGAAGATGAACAGCACACCGACCAAGCCGAACAACGCGCCCGACGCGCCCGCCGACGGGCCATCGCCGCCGCGAAACAGAAACCGGCCCAACACGCCCGCCGGATGCCGCCCCGAGCTCGACGCGAGATAACTCGCCAACACGCCCGCGATGCCGGTCGCGACCCAGAAGAAGACGAAGCGCGCCGAGCCGTACAAACGCTCGACGTAAGGCCCGAGCGCGAACAGGCTGTACATGTTCACCAGCAGATGCAGCCAGCCGAGGTGGATGAAGACGGGCGTGACCAAACGCCACCACTCGCCCGCATTGATCAGCGAGTTGAACTTCGCGCCGTACTGCCGCACCACGTCCGGGTTCTGCGTCCCGCCGGCGAACTGCATCAACAGAAAGACGAAGACGTTGACGGCGAGGAAGACGAAGGTGAAAGTAGCCGGGCGCGTCAGCACGGCGCGGGCAAAGCGCATCGTCTCGTTATCCGGGCGGGAACTGCGGGCTGCGTCTGCACCGGCCGCAGGCGCGAGCGCCGCGCCGCAGACCGCGCAAGCCGTCTGACCCGCGCCGACCAGTGCGCCGCAACTGCGGCACACGCTCGGCCGGCCGGCGTAACGCGCATTGTCCGCTCGTTCTTCTGCCAAAACTTTTAACCCCGTCGCAGTTCGCCCATGCTCACGCTGCTGTCTTGTGCGCTCATAGCGAAGCGCGCCCGTTGCCGTCAAAGCCGACTCCGACGACAGGCGCGACTAGCTGTGCATACTCATCAGGAATTTAACTTTCAACGTTGATTCTACACCCAAGCGCGCGGGACTGTCATGCGGCCCCAACGCGCCCACAGATAGCCTGAGATCGTCGTCGCTGTAACTGCCCGGACACGAGCAGTGCGGGCGTGTCTGCGGTCATGTATAGCTGTCAATTTGCTGTGTCACTTATTCAGCCTGACCGATGGGGCTTGACAGAAATCGGCGCAAGCTCTCAAGCCCGCTTGCTATTTCTTGCAATTATCCCTGCAAATCGCGCCGTTCGGCTGTTCTCCGGCGGCTGGTACGGGTATTGATAAACGAATAGTGCGGTGACTCTTGATGCTCTTGTCCTTGCATTGAGTTAATTCCCTCGCCGCGAACAAAGGAGATGGTGATGCGTACTCGAAAATCCTTTCGCGTTATTTCGGCTCTTACGTCCGTGTCGTTAGCTGCGTCGCTCTGTGCCGGCGTTTTATTTCCTGACCGCGCGGGCGCACAAACGCTCCAGCCTAAGCCAGCCTCGCCCATCAATATCTATCCGGCGCTCAATCGCTACGCGCACGACCTGACCGCGCGGGCCGCACGCCGCCATGTTTTCGCCGCGCACAACCCACAGGTCGATCAACTGATCAACCTGCTCGCGCACGACGCACGACACACGCCGGTGTTGACCGGCGAGACGGGCATGGGCAAAGCGGCCGTCGTCGTTGCGCTCGCCGCGCGCATTGCACAGGGCGATGTGCCCGCGCAGTTAACGGGCCGGCGCGTCTATAGTCTCGACCTCGCCGCGTTGCTCGCAGGCGCACAGACCGGCAGCGACGTGGCAGGGCGCATGCGCGCCGTGTTAACGGATGCCGCACGCGGGCACATCATTCTCTTTGTTGACAACTTGCCCGCGCTCGTCGGCGCAGGCGCAGCGCACGGCCCACAAGTGGCCGCGCTCTTCACCGCCGCGCTCAACGAAGGCGAGTTGCAACTCGTCGGCACGACCACGCCCAATGCTTATCAGTCAGCCATCCAATCGGACGAGACGCTCGCGCGCCTCTGCCGCGAGTTGCGCATTGACGACACCATGACCGACGCGGCCGACACACACGCCGCGCCGCAGAAATCCGCTGCCGGCTTTGAAGGCGATAAAATCTCGACCGACCTGCGCGAGTTGATGCAGCAAGCGCGCTCGCAGTCCGACCGCATCAGCGTCATTCTGCAAGCGGACGACGTGAACAGCCGCGCGCTGCGCACGCTGCTGGCGCGTAACGGCGTCTTGCTCGGCGATAACATGGCGGCGCTTGGCGCGCTCAAAATTGACGCGCCGGTCAGCGCCATCGAAACGTTGGCGGCGAGCAACGCGACTAATCACCTGTCGCCCGACCGCGACATACAAGGCACGGGGCACGTCACTGCTACGACCGGCACGGATCAGATACGCACGCAGACGAGCTGTACACTTGGTTTGCTATGCACCACAACTACGTTCGACGGCACAGGCATCGGCATCGCCGTGCTCGACTCCGGCATTGACGCCGGGCATAAAGCGTTTGAAGGCCGCATCAAGTTCAAGAAAGACTTCACGACGGAGAACAAACCTGATCTAGACCCGTACGGGCACGGCACACACGTCATCGCAGCGGCGGCCGGCGTCAGCACGGTCAACGGTAACAGCTATCAGGGCATCGCGCCCGGTGCGAGCATCATCAGCTTGCGCGTCTTGAACAATCAGGGACAGGGTACTACAGCCGATTTGCTGAGCGCGCTCAACTGGATTCTCAGCCCGGCCGATCCGACCAAACCGCTCAGCAGCAGCAATCCGACGAATCAGAACAAGTACAACATTCGCGTCGTCAACATGAGTCTCGGCGCGCCCGCCGTTGACTCTTACAAGAACGATCCGCTCTGCCGCGCGGTGCGCCAGTTGGTGGATGCAGGCATCGTCGTGGTGGCCGCGGCCGGTAACGACGGCAAGAACAGCGTCGGGCAAAAGCTCTACGGCCGCATTCACTCGCCCGGCAACGAGCCGTCGGCGCTGACGGTCGGCGCAACCAACACATTCGGCACGGACGCACGCAATGATGACGGCATCGCCACCTATAGCTCGCGCGGGCCGACGCGCAGCTATTGGACGGACGACGCCGGCGCTAAGCACTATGACCATCAGTTCAAGCCCGATCTGGTCGCACCCGGCAACAAGCTGATCTACGCCGAGTCGGACATGAGCACCAGTAACGGCTCTTCCAATACTCTAAATCTACTCGTCACGCAGCACCCGGAGCTAGATTCCGGTATCACCGATAGAGACAACAAGCGTCTGATGTACCTGAGCGGCACATCTATGGCGACGCCGGTCGTCGCGGGCACAGCCGCGCTGATGCTGCAAGCCAATCCCCGCCTGACGCCAAACATGGTCAAGCTGATTCTGGAATACACGGCGCAGCCGCTCGCGGGTTTCAACATGTTGGAGCAGGGCGCGGGGCAGTTGAACGTCGAGGGCGCGGTGCGGCTCGCCAAGCTGGTGCGCACAGACCTGCCGGGCAACACAGCGACCGGCACGTCGTTGCTGATCACGACGACATTGCCTGATCCGCACACCACCGTGGCCGGCCAGACCTTCATGTGGGCGCAGGGCATCATGCTCAAGCGGCGTTATGCGACGGGCACAAACCTGATCGCGCAATATCAGAAAGTCTACGCACAGGGCAGCGTCCTTGGCGACGGCATCGTCCTCAGTGACGGCATCGTGCTGAGCGACGGGATTGTCTTGAGTGACGGTATCGTCCTCAGTGACGGCATCGTCCTCTCCGACGGCATTGTGCTGAGTGACGGCACGACGCTCGCTAGCGGGATTGTGCTGAGTGACGGCATCGTCCTCAGCGACAACATCATCAACGGCAACGGCATCGTCCTCTCCGACGGCATCGTGCTGAGCGACGGGATTGTTTTAAGCGACGGGATTGTCTTGAGCGACGGCATCGTGCTGAGCGATGCGGTGCTGGCAATGTCCGCCATGCTCAACGGCGACGACACGCCGGCAATGCACTAAAACAGTTACGCGGGCAACATCTCCTTAAACATCATGGCCGTCACGTTCATGCAACAGGAATATTTGCCACCCGTCGCCGCGCCGTTTGCGGCCGGCGAGTTCACCATCCGCGCGCTGGGCGAGGAAGACGAGGCGGCCGCGCTCGCCTTCCTCGCCCGGCGCGCTGTGCATACCGTCTTTCTCTCTACCCTGATCCGCGACAATGGTCTCGCCAGTTCACTGAATCGCGGCACGTTCTATGGCTGCCGCAATGCGGCCGGACAACTTGTCGGTCTCGCCCTCATCGGGCACGCGACGATTGTTGAGACCGAGACGGACACGGCGCTCGCGGCCTTTGCGCAACTCGCGCAAGCCTGCCCGTACCTCTATCTGATTCGCGGCGAGCAGGCGCGCGTCGCCGCGTTCTGGCAGCATTACGAGCCACGGGGCCGGCGACCGCGCCGCATCGAGCATGAGTTGCTGTTGGAACTAAGACCGCCGGTCGCGGTGTTCGCGGCGATGCCGGGTCTGCGCTTAGCCACGTCCGCCGACTTGAACGAAATCCTGCTGGTGAATGCCGAGATGATCGCGGCGGAGTGTGGTGTGAACCCGCTGGCGCGCGATCCCGTAGGGTTTCGCGTGCGCTTGCTACGGCGCATCGAGCAGGGGCGCGTGTGGGTCTGGGCGCGGCAGGGCAAGGTGCTGTTTAAGACGGATGTGGTGGCGAACTTAGCCGCGGCCGCCTATCTCGAAGGCGTCTGGGTGCATCCGGCGGAGCGCGGGCACGGCTACGGGCTGCGTTGTCTCTCGCAACTCGGCCGCACGTTGCTCAAGCACAGCGAAGCGGTCTGTCTGGCGGTCAACGAGACCGCGACGGCCGCACAGGACTTCTACCGTCAAGCCGGCTACAAAGTATCGGCCCGCTACGATACGATCTACCTACAAACCTGAACCGATTGCGGAATTCACTTAATCTGTCCTTGCGTTTTGATCTCGCGCGGCGCGCTCTGGTCGGTCGTGACTTCGACCGGCGCACGCAAGGCGAGTGTCTTGATGCGACAGGTGCCGGTGTTGTCCGTGCGACAGTAGTAGAGCGTTAACTGGACGCGCACTTCGACCGCGCCGGGCGCAAGCGCACGTAGCGGCAGACGTAACGGAAGGCACATGTCTTTGCCCGTGCGTGTGAGCATCGGCTGGCCGTCCGCGAACGCGAGACGCCCTGCGCCGCGCTCAATTGTGACTTGCGCGTGTTGCGGCGCGGCTTCGTTCAAGTGATAACCGGCCGGCAGTTCAACCGCGACGACGAGCGCGGCGTCAGGCGCATGCGCTTGCAGCCGTTGGGGTGCGAGTTCGTTCTCTTCCGCGTTCGGCGCGCCCACTTTTGCGCTCGTCTCAGACATGCGCGCGATGTTTGCGACCGGCGGCAATAGCCCGCGCAGCGCGAGCGTCGTGGTCGCGCCGGTGCGCGCATCCACCACGCGGATGGCGTGGTTGTTCGTGTCGGCGACGTAGAGTTTGCCGTTGGCAATGCTCAAGCCGCCGGGTTCGTAGAACGAGGCTGGCACGCCGTCAGACTGGCCCGGTTTGCCCGCACCGGCGAACGACTTGACCGTGCGCGCCTGCGGATCAAGCCGTTTGAGTTTGTGATTGTACGTATCGGCGACGTAGAGCGTGCCGTCCGCGTAGAGCAGGCCGAGCGGATGCTGCAAGCGCGCTTCATCACCCTGCCCGTCGCGGTCGCCGAACTCGAACAGATCGCCGCCCACGAGCGTCCGCACCTGTCCGCTGCTACCAAGCGGCACGTCCTCGTTCTGTACTTCAAATTGGCGCGGCACGGAGCGGTCGGCGGGCGTTTCGGTCGGTTTAGGCAACGAGACAGTGGCGGGCACGTCGAGCGTGATCGCGCGAATGATGTTCGCCTCGCTGTCGGCGACGTAGAGCGTGTGCCCGTCGCTGGCGAGACCCGAAGGCTGCGCGAAGGCAGCAAGCGTGCGCGGGCCGTCAATGCGTGCCTCGCGGCCTGTGCCGGCAAAGACAGCGAGTTGCCGGCTACCAATATCGTACCACCAGATTTGATGCGTGCCGGCCATGGCGATGTAGAGCGTGCTATTGACGAGTTGCAAGTCCCACGGCGAACTGAGCGCGCTCGTGCGCGCGGGGCCGGACGTGAAATCGAGCGTGCGCGCCTGCGCGCCCGTGCCCGCGATGGTCTCCACCGTGCGCGCTGCTAGATCGACGCGCCGCAGCAGATGATTCTCTGTGTCCGCAACGTAGAGCGCGTCGCCGTCGAGTGCCAACCCTTGCGGGCGATGAAACGTCGCCTTAGCAAACGCGCCATCGTTTGCGCCGCGCTCGCCCGTGCCGATGGTGGCGACGAGTGTGCCGTCGAGTTTCGCGACGACGATGCGGTTGTGATTCGAGTCCGCGATGAAGAGGCGATCCGTTTTTGCATCGGCCAGCACTTTGCCGGGAAATGCGAGCGGCAAATCGGCCGTCTGCGCGCGTTCGAGCGCGAGTTTCAGCGGCTGCTCGTTCAACTCGCCGCGTTGGCGAAAATCTTTAATCGTATCGCCGATCAGTTTGTCCAACGCATCGTAGCCGCCCTCGCCTTCGAGTTTGCCGATGACGTAGCCGGACGGATCGATCAGCATGCGCGTCGGCCATGCGCGCACGGCGTAAGCCTGCCAGATCGCGAAGTCCGCATCGTTCACGACCGGATGCTCGATCTCGTAACGCAGCACGATGCGGCGTATGTTGTCGGTCTCTTTCTCGTTCGTGAACTTGGCGGAGTGGACGCCGATCACAACCAACTCGTGCGGATATTTTGCTTCAAGCCGTTTCAGATCGGGAATGATGTGGATGCAGTTAATGCAACCATAAGTCCAGAAGTCAAGCAGCACGATCTTACCGCGCAAGCCTGCCATCGTGAGCGGCTTCGCCGTGTTCAACCAACCGCGCCCGCCCATCAACTCCGGCGCACGCACACGCCCGCGATACTGTGCCGACATCTCATCCCCCTGCGCAACCTGCGCACGCACACGACCCGCACCAACCAACGTCAGCGCGGTCAGCATGATCATGACAAATATTTTTTTCAATCGCATTGCCTCAACAAAACAAAATGCCGCCCACGCATTTACGCACGAACAGCGCCGTAAGATTGTGTCCTACTCTTTGATGCCGCCAAGCTGAAAACGTAGCAGCAGTTTAGCGCGCACCCGGTAATGCTTGTCGCGCGCCCCGTCCACCGCGCCCATCGCACGCCGATTTTCGCCTGCTCCCGCGCGGGTGTTAAGATGCATCTCCGGCTTACAGTCATTAGGCGCGCACGGCGCACGTTTCCTTACAACCGAAACGCGCGGCCAACTGCTTGGCTGAAAGCTAACAGCTAATCGCTAACAGCTTCTTATGAACGAACAAGCATACGGGGTGTTGGAGTACGAGGGCTTGCGTGCGCTCGTGCGGCGCGGCGCGCAGACGCCGATGGGCCACGCGCGGGCCGACGCGCTCGTGCCATACGATGATCGTGGGACGCTGCAACGCGCGCTCGACGCGGTCGCGGAGTGCCTCGAACTGCGGCGACGCGGCGCAGGCTGGTCTTTCTCCGAGTTAGCCGATCCGACCGACGCGCTCGCGCGTCTGCGCATCGAAGGCGCGGTGCTTGAACCATTAGCGTTGCTTGAACTCGCGCGCCTCTGTGATCAGGTGGGCGAAGCGCGGGCGCAGATTCACGCGGAGCGCACGGACGTGCCGGTGCTGTGGAGCGTGGTTGCAGAACTGCCGCGCGAGTTGTACACGCTTGCCGCGCGCATCACGGCGAAGATTCTGCCCGGCGGCGAACTCGACGACCGCGCCAGCCCCGAACTCGCGCGCATACGCCACGACATCAACCGCCTGCGCTCGACGCTCACGCGCACGCTTGAGAGCTTGATGCGTCGCTCGGAAGAGGCGATTCAAGATCAGCTTGTGACGGTGCGCAATGATCGCTTCGTCGTGCCTGTGCGGACAGATCATCGCGGGCGCGTGGCCGGCGTCGCGCACGGCTTCTCTTCATCCGGCGCGACCGTCTTCATTGAGCCGCTTGAGACCATTGAAGGCAACAACGAGCTACAAAATTTGCGCGAGACGGAAGCGCGAGAGATCACGCGCATCCTCGCCACGCTCACGGATGAGTTGCGCCGCGAATCGCCTGCGCTCATGCACGCGGCAGCGGCCGTCGCCGAGTTGGATTTTATCAACGCGAAGGCTGCACTTGCGCGCACGTTCAACTGCGTGCAGCCGTCGCTTGACGAAGACCGCACGTTCGAGCTAGTCGCCGCGCGTCATCCTTTGCTCGAAGAGAACCTGCGCGCGACGCATGAAACGGTCGTGCCCGTCTCGTTCACGCTTGATGCAGCGCAGCCCATCATGGTCATCTCCGGCGCGAACGCGGGCGGCAAGACGGTCGTGCTAAAGACGGCCGGCTTGCTCGCGCTGATGGCGCTCTCCGGCTTGCACGTGCCCGCGCAGGCGGCGCGCGTGCCGCTCTACGCTTCGGTGCTGGCGGACATCGGCGACCGGCAATCGCTCGCCGCGCATCTCTCGACCTTCACCGCGCACATCGCCAACATCAGTCGCATGCTCGAACTCTGCGCCGCGCCCGCGCTCGTACTCTTGGACGAAGTGGGCACGGGCACAGACCCGGAAGAAGGTTCGGCTTTGGGCGTCGCCGTCGTCGATCACTTCCGCCGCGCGTGCGGCGCGCACGTCGTCGCGACGACGCACTACAGCGGCCTGAAGCAATATGCGGCGAACGAAGCGGGCGTGCTGAACGCGAGCGTCGAGTTTGACGAAAAGACTTTGCAGCCGACGTATCGCTTGCTCGTCGGTCTGGCCGGTTCATCGTCGGGGCTTGAGATCGCGCAACGCTTCGGCTTCCCGCATGAGTTGGTGGCAGCAGCAGCAGCGCGCGTGAATGAATCGGCGCGCATGGCTGCCGATTATCTGCGCCGCATCGGGCGCGAAGCCGAACAAGCGGAAGCGTTGCGCCGCGCGCTCGAAGACGAGCGCGCGACGGTCGCGCAGAAGTACGAAGCGTTAGACCGCGAGGCACAGCAACGCGAGCGCGAGCGGCAGCAAACGTTCGAGCGTGATATGCGCGCTGGCGTCGCAGACTTCGAGCGGCAAACCCGCGAGTTGCTGGCGCAGATCGAAGATCGCGCCGTGCGTCTGAAAACCGAGCGCGAGGCGGAGAAACGCATAGCCGAGTTGCGCCGCACGGCCCAACGCACTGTCGCGCAGACGCGCCCACAACAAACCGTGATTGATAAACCGGGCGTGCGCGTCGTGCGTCCAGAGCGCGAGGCTAACATAGGTGTGACGGGCGCGAGCGCAGCATCATCAACCCCGCGCGCTGGCTCTGCACCGGCTTACCAGCCGGCCACCGTCGCGCGCGACATCGTCGTGGGCGATACGGTGCGCCTGCGCAACTTCAACAAGACCGGCGTGGTTGACCGTGTGAACGGCGGCGAAGCGGAAGTGCGCGTCGGCGCGTTGCGCTTGCGCGAAAAGCTAGTCAATCTTGAATTGATGGAACGCGCGCCGCAGCCCGACGCCGCGCGCCAGTCGCAACTTGAGCGCATGGCCGCCACGCACGCGCGCTCCACGCAAGTGCGGCTGAAAGAATCGAAGCACGAGCCGAACATGGAACTGAACCTGATCGGCCGCACCACCGACGAAGCCGTCGCTGCCGTTGATAAGTTTCTCGACGAAGCGTATCTGCACAACCTCTCGCACATACGCATCATCCACGGCCACGGTACGGGCGCGCTCCGCCGCGCCATCGCCGACTTCCTGCGCGACCACCCGCACGTCGCCAACTTCGCCCCCGCCCCACCCGATCAAGGCGGCGCAGGCGCAACGGTCGTCGAGCTTAAACAGTAATCCGGCATTTTGTGCTCATGCGCTTCCCGCAGACATGCATGGATGATCTGAGCCGCCAAGCGGACATCGTGCGCGTCGTGCAGGATTGCGTTAGAATCGCCTGATAAGGAGGTAGCTATGACGCAGCAGCAGTTTATCGAAGAGATCAAACAACTGTCCGTCGCCGACCGGATCGCTTTGATCGAGGCGATCTCTCGTAGCGTGCGCGAAGAGTTGCAATCGCATGAAGAAAGCGTTTTAGCCGCGCCGCCGGACGCCAACCGAATTGAACCTCAAGACTTTAAGCAAGATAAACTTACACTCTCACAGCGGCTGTACGGCATCGCGAAGTTCGATGGCGAGCCACCGACGGATGAAGAAATAAAGGACGCCTATGCCGACTACTTGCTGGAGAAGTATTCCTAATGCGCGTCTTGCTTGATACTGATGTCGTGCTGGATGTCATCCTCGCGCGCTTGCCCTTTGCTCAAGCTGCGGCCGAGTTGCTCGACCTGAGTGAACAAGGCGTGTTTGCTGCCTATATCTCCGGTATCACGCCAATCAACATTTTCTACGTCGCGCGCAAAGTCAAAACCCACGGCGATCTAAGACAAGCCATCGGCAAACTATTGCAGACGGTGCGCGTGTGCCCAGTTGATCACGCGGCGCTCACCAACGCGCTCGCCTCACCTATCAGCGACTACGAAGATGCGGCCCAACATGCCAGCGCCACGGCGGCCAAGCTCGATGCGATTGTGACGCGCAACGTGAGCGATTATAAGCATGCCACGTTGCGCGTCTTTACTCCGACGGATTTTCTCAACCATCTGAAATCACAGCAGCCATAAACGCCGTGCGCTTCCCGCAGACATTCATTGACGACCTGAGACGCCAGACGGACATCGTGCGCGTGATTCAGGACTACGTGGCGCTGAAGAAGAAGGGCGCGAACTGGATGGCGTGCTGCCCGTTTCATCAGGAGAAGACGCCGTCGTTCTCGGTCAATCCGGCGAAGGATATTTTCTACTGTTTTGGGTGTAGTAAAGGAGGGAGCGTCTTTAATTTCGTGATGGAGATCGAGCGCGTGACGTTTCCTGAAGCGATCAGGATCGTGGCGGAGAAGGCGAACGTGGCGCTGCCCGTGATGGAAGAGGATAAACGCTTCGAGGCGCTGCGGCGCGATGCGGACGACATCATCCAATTGAACACGTGGGCGCTTGAATGGTGGGAGCAGCAGTTGGCGCAGGGCGGCGGTGAGACGCAGGCGGGGCGCGAGTATCTTGACCAGCGCGGACTGACGGAGGAGACGCGCAAGGCTTTCCGTTTGGGCTTTGCGCCGGACAGTTGGGACGGGCTGACCGCGCAGTTGAAAAAGCGCGGCGCGAGCGCGGCGCAGATCGAGCGGAGTGGCCTCGTCGTCGTGAAGGACGGTGGCAAGGTTTATGATCGCTTTCGCGGGCGCGTGATCTTTCCGGTCATGGATACGCAGGGGCGACCCGTCGCGTTTGGTGGCCGCGTGCTGTCGGCGGAGCAAGAGCCGAAGTATCTGAACTCGCCGGAGACGGCCGCCTATACGAAGGGGCGACATCTCTATGGCTTGCATCTGACGCGCGACGAGATACGCCGGAAAGGCTTTGCGATTCTGGTCGAAGGCTATCTCGATCTGATCGTGCCGTATCAAGCGGGCGTGCGCAATATGGTGGCGAGTTTGGGCACGGCGTTGACGCCGGAGCAGGTGAAGTTGGTGGGGCGGTTTGCGCGCAAAGTGGTCGTCAACTATGATGGTGATCGCGCGGGCGTGAAGGCAGCGCAACGCGCAATCGAAACATTACTAGCAGCGGACGTTGAGACGAAAGTCTTAGTGCTGCCCGATGGCGCAGACCCGGACGAGTTCATCACGACGCAGGGCGTCGAGGCGTATCACGAACGGAGGGGCAAGGCGCAGCCCTTCATGCAGTTTGTGCTTGACCAAGCAACGCGGGAGCGCAACCTTCACAACCCACCGGAAAAGGGCGAAGCGGTCAAGGAAGTGCTTCCCTTCGTCCGCGCCGTTCATGATCGCATCCAGCGCCGCGAGTATTTCGATCAGGCCCTCGACGCATTGCGCGTAGAAGACACAGGCTTGCGTCGCGCGCTCTGGCAAGAGGTGAACGCAAGCGGACCGCACGCGCCCGCGCCGGACGTGCAGCAACGGGTCGCCAAGGCCGCGAGCGTGCCGCCGACCGTCGCCGAACAGCAGTTGCTTGAACTGCTCGCGCATGACGCGGAGTTGCGCGGCATGATACTGCCGGAACTCGCCACAGAGGTTTACGCCGCCTTGCCAACCGCGCCGCTGTTCGCCGCGCTCAAAGAGTTGGACGCGGCGGGCGCGGAGTTAGATTTCGACGCGCTCAGCGCGCGGGCCGGCGACGACGAAGAGTTGCGCAAGCTCGTCGCGCTCGTCTGGTGGAGCGAGCCGACGCGCGCTACGGGCGAGGCGTTGGACGAGACGTTGGCGACGGCGGAAAGTTGCTTGACGGTCTTGCACCTGCTGCATATCGAGCGGCATTTGAAAGATTTGGCGGCCGAGATCACAGCGGCCGAGCGGGCCGGCGACGACGCGCGGCGCAATGAATTAGTCATGGAAAATCTTGACTGGACGCGACGGCGCAACACGCTGCTGCCGAGACAGTAGAATGTCGGATTGCGGATTAAAAGAACAGTTGGCTTCTAATCCGCAATCCGAAATCCGCATTCCGCAATCGAGATCATGGAAGAGAAAGATCAGGACGACGTGATGCAGCGCCTATTGGAATTGGGCGCTGATAAGAAGTTTTTGAGCTTCGACGACCTGAATCGCGAGTTGCCCGACAATGTCGTCTCGGCCGACGACATCGAGGATGTGCTCTCGAAACTCGAAGGCTCGAACATCACGGTCGCGGATTCCGATGAGCGCCTGTTGGAACAAGTGGCGGCCACAGCCGTCCCTGACGACGAGGAAGCGCTCGACGAAGACATCGAGCTTGATCTCTCAGCCGGCGTGCTGGAGAAGACGAACGATCCCGTCCGCCTCTATTTGCGCGAGATGGGCGTTGTGCCGCTCTTGACGCGCGAAGGCGAAGTCTCTATCGCCAAACGGATCGAGCGCGGGCAACGCAAGACGCGAAAAGCCATCACGCGCTCGCCCATCGCCGTCTATGAGGTTTTGAAGATTGGCGAGGAACTGGAAACCGGCACGCTCAACATCCGCGACGTAGTCAACTTCTCGGATCAAGCCGAATTGACGGGACAAGAGGACAAGGCCGACGAGTATTTGCAATGGACGCTCGAAGGCATCGGCAACATCCGCAAGCACTTCAAGGTGGGCTTAAAAGAGTGGGACAAGCTGCGCGCCGAGCAGAAATTGTTGCGCGGCAAGAAGTCAAAGAAACTGGTACGGCTCAAGAACAAGGTCGCGCGTCTGCGCCTGGAGATCGCGCACGAGATCGGTCAACTCAATACGACCGAGCGGGCGCGTAAGCGTTTGATCGATGCCGTCGGCGACGCTTACAAAGAGGTACGTGCCGCCGAGCGCGACATTGAAAAATATAGCGAGCGGCTGGGCAAAAAGCGGATCAAGCCGGAAGAGGAGCGCGACTACAAGCGCGTCATCTCGAACGCAAAGCGCAAGCTGCAACTGATCGAGAACGAGACCTATGTCACGCCCATCGAGATCAAGCGCTCGCTGCAAGCGATCACCATCGGCGAGCAGGAGACCGGGCAAGCGAAGCGCGAGTTGACCGA
>JANMAD010000507.1:0-5835 GCA_031359515.1 Acidobacteriota bacterium
GAATCGAAAGCTAAACATGAAGAAAGTTTATCGATCAGGCGCAAACTCGGAGAGCAGCGGGGAATTGCAACTGACCTGCACCAGTTGGCCATGCTCGCAGAAGCGCAAGGCGAGCTAGACGAAGCACGCCGCCTCTACGATGAGAGCTTGCAGATCGAACAGAAGCTCGGCGACCAGCGCGGCATCGCCAGCACCCTGCATGAGTTGGGCCGGCTCGCGCAAGCGCAAGGCGAGCTAGGCGAAGCGCGCCGCCTCTACGAGGAGAGCTTGCAGATCAAACAGAAGCTCGGCGACCAGAGCGGCATCGCCATCACTACAAGTCAGCTTGGGATCGTCCATTACTTGCTTGGTGAATTTGCCGAATCGAAAATTAAGCACAAAGAAAGTTTAGCGATCAGGCGCAAACTCGGAGAGCAACAGGGAATCGCAATTGACCTACATCAGTTGGGACTGCTTGCAGAGCAGGAAGGCGACAGGACGGAGGCGGCGCGGTTGCTGCGGGAGGCGTTGCGTATCTTCGAGCGGTTGAAGTCGCCGTATGCGGAGGTGACGCGGCGAGTTTTGGCGCGGTTGGAGGGGCGGGCGGAGTGAGGATCAAACGATACTTAAATTGAGTGTTATGGAAGCTGAAGACACAAAGCCGCGATTTGCGATCTGTATCGCGTGTGGCGGTTACGTTGACGATTTGAAGGTGCGGACGGTGTATCAGGTGTTGCCGGATGAGGCGGCGGCGCGGAGCAGCTATATCAGGGTGATAGATGAGACGGGCGAAGATTATTTATACCCGGCCGAGTATTTCGTGTTCGTAGAAGTGCCGCCTGAAGCCGCGAAGACGTTGATGTTGCCGGCGGCTTAATCGAACTCACGTTAAGCGAAAACTATTCCGGGGCAGCCGGTCAACGCTTCTTTGCGCGGGCAGCGGATTTGCGTTTGATGCCGACGTAGCGGACGTTGCCGGGCAGCTTGGCGGGCAGGTCTAGTTCGTCGTCCACGATGTCTTCCAAGTGGACGCCTGCGATGTGGGCATATTGTAAGAGAACCGGCAACGGTGGTTCATTCCTGCCCGTTTCATACTTTGAGATTCGGTCGTAAGTAGCAATCTCTTCCAGCCCTAAGCGTCTCCACATCTCTGTCTGAGATAGACCGAGCGCGGTTCGTATCTGTAATAGCTTCTCCGCTAAACGCTCCGGCTTCGGACGTGCGTAGCCCATCAGGAGTTACCTCCCGATGAAACCACAAGCGTCACAAATCGCTTGCTTCTAAGTATAACTATACGTAGAATGCGTTTGCGCAACCGAATCGCCGTGAGTATGAACCTTTCATGCTCAACGGCGACGCTCATCTCTCAAACTGTGAGGGTGAGCAGCGCATGCGACCGTTGCCGTGTGTTTTCAAAGACTAGACCGCGCGCATGATAGCAGATACAGCGCGCTCGCGTGACACCCCTCATGTGCTTCGCAAGACGCTGCCCGCCTGTGCCCCGTTATCGTTATAAAATCCTCTATGCGGGCACTGACCATGCTTTAGCCGCAACGCTACGAGTTGGGCTAAAGGAGTTGGAGTGCTTTGTGGATTATTGCCCGGCCGGTTGGCTGGCGCGCATGCTGCTGGCAAGTGACATCTATTATGCGCTGCTCATCTTGGACGTTGTGCCGGACGAGGCGGGGCCGGCGTTGCGGCAGTTCGCCTGCTCGTTGGCGCATCGTGCACGTATGCCGGGCGTGTCTGTGCCGCCGCGTGAACAAGCGGACGGCGGCGCGTCTGGTCGAGACTGTTAAGCGACTGCTCGCGGCGGGTGCGCGTGCGTGAGCCGTCTGCGCGTTGTGGTGTAGAATTGTGCAGAGGATAAAAACTGCCATGTCACAGGAAGCGACCAAGTTGGAAGCACAGGATAAGCGGACGCGCACGGAGACGGATTCGATGGGCGGCGTCGAGGTGGCGGCTGACCGTTACTGGGGCGCGCAGACGGAGCGTTCGTTGCATCATTTCAACATCGGCCATGATGTGATGCCGCGCGAGATGATCCGCGCGTTGGGGGTGTTGAAGAAGGCGGCGGCGTTGGTGAATGAGGACTTGGGGAAGCTCGCGGCGGAGAAGGCGCGGCTCATCACGCAGGCGGCGGATGAGGTGATCGCGGGCAAGTTGGATGAGCATTTCCCTTTGCGTGTGTGGCAGACGGGGAGCGGGACGCAGACGAACATGAACGCGAACGAGGTCATCTCGAATCGCGCGATTGAGATCGCGGGCGGCGTGTTGGGCAGTAAGCAGCCGGTTCATCCGAACGACGACGTGAACATGTCGCAATCGTCGAACGACACGTTCCCGACGGCGATGCACATCGCGGCGGCGGAGCGTCTGCATGCGCTCATGCCGGAAGTGCAACGGCTGCACGATGCGATTGACGCGAAGGCACGCGAGTTTGCGGACGTGGTGAAGATCGGGCGCACGCATTTGCAGGACGCGACGCCGCTGACGGTCGGGCAGGAGTTTTCTGGTTGGGCGAGTCTGTTGGCGCGCGACATAGAGCGTGTGCAGTTGGTCTTGCCCGGTCTCTACGATCTGGCTATCGGCGGGACGGCCGTGGGCACGGGGCTGAACTCGCACCCGGAGTTTGCCGTGCGCGCGGCGGCGAAGATCGCGGAGTTGACGGGGCTGCCGTTTAAGCCGCACCCGAACAAGTTCGCGGCGTTGTCGGCGCACGATGAGATGGTGTTCGCGTCGGGCGCGTTAAAGACGCTGGCGTGTTCGTTGATGAAGATCGCGAACGACATACGCTGGCTGGCGTCGGGGCCGCGCGCGGGGATTGGCGAGCTTGTGCTGCCGGAGAACGAACCCGGCTCGTCAATCATGCCGGGCAAGGTGAACCCGACGCAGTCGGAAGCGATGACGATGGTCGCGGTGCAGGTGTTGGGCAACGACGCCGCCATCGGCTTCGCCGGCTCGCAGGGCAACTTCGAGTTGAACGTCTTCAACCCCGTCATGATCCACAACCTGCTCCACTCGATCCGTTTGTTGAAGGATGCGTGTCGCGGCTTCGTGGACTATTGCGTCAACGGCATCGAATTGAATCGCGCGCAGATCGATAAACACCTGCGCGAGTCGCTCATGCTCGTCACCGCGCTCAACCCGCACATCGGCTACGACAACGCCGCCAAGATCGCCAAGCACGCGCACATGCAAGGCATCTCTCTGCGCGAGTCCGCGCTGGCGTTGGAACTGTTGACGGGCGAGCAGTTCGACGAGTACGTCAAGCCGGAAGAGATGACGCATCCTTGACGCCGAAGCGGTGCGCGGCATGCGATACTCGTTGCGAGAGGTAAGCTAATGACGACAGTCCTTGCGCCAACGAAACAAGCTGAGCAGAAAGTTATTCTGCACGATGTTAGTTGGGAAACTTATGAGCGGTTGCTGGCCGATTTCGTTGACAGCCATGCCGCGCACTTTGCTTATGACAACGGGACGATGGAGATAATGGTTCTATCTTTCGAGCATGAAAGACTCACGCACACCCTCACGATGCTGGTCGAGTTGCTGGCGGACGCGCTGGAGATCGATACGGAAGGCACAGGCTCAACCACTTTTCGCCGCGCAGATTTAGCGAAAGGATTCGAGCCGGACGCCAGCTTCTATTTCCAACACGCCGCGTTGATCCGCGCCCAAGAGCAGATTGATTTGAACACAGACCCAGCGCCCGAACTCATCATAGAGGTTGACATCACCAGTCCGTCGCTCGACAAGTTCCCGATCTTCGCTGCGCTGGGCGTAACGGAAGTGTGGCGACATGACGGTGCGCAAGTCGCCATTCATTGTCTGGTTGCAGGCGCATACAACGACGCAAGTGAGAGCGCGCTCTTGCCGGGCGTCACGGCCGCGCTTATCAACCAACTACTCGCCGCGAGTCGCATGATGAAGCGCGGCGATTGGGTGCGCCTCGTGCGCGCGTCGGTGCAAAGCCCGCCGGGTGGAGAGCAAGCAGGCGGTTAAATGCGCGGCGCAACTTTGCCCTGACGCGCAAAGGCTGCCTGCTGTCTTCCCCTTCTATCTATCACTCACGCCGATACACCGATTCACCTGTCCTGCGCATCTAAATGTGTGCCTGCGCCAGTGGGGTTGACTCCGCGCGCGGGCAAACTTTTGGCCGCAGGTTCGGCGCGCTTGCGCTCTGCGGATTGAAGTGGGATAGTTTCGCGTTTCGCGGGCTGACCGCGTGACGTAGCGGACGAAGGAGGCTAGGCATGACGTTAGCAGTTGAGACGAAAGCGCCTGTGCTGGAAGATTATTTTGGCCGGTCGGAAGCGGAACTAGCCGCACGCATCGAGGCGGCGCGGCGCGAACTTGGCGAGCGTCTGCTCATCCTTGGCCACCACTATCAACGCGACGACGTGATCTGTCACGCCGATTACACCGGCGACTCGTTCAAGCTCGCGCAAATGACGATGGAGCGGCCCGAAGCTGATTACATCGTCTTCTGTGGCGTGCATTTCATGGCCGAATCGGCCGACATCTTGAAGCCGGGCGAGCAGAAAGTGATCCTGCCTGATCTCGGCGCGGGTTGCTCGATGGCCGATATGGCTTCGGTCGAACAGGTCGAAGATGCGTGGGAGCAGTTGACGGAGATCGGCATCGTCGGCGACTACCGTGTGATGCCGATTACTTACATGAACTCGACGGCCGCGATCAAAGCCTTCTGCGGCCGGCACGGCGGCGTGGTCTGCACTTCGTCGAACGCCGTGCCGCTCTTTGAGAAGAGTTTGCAGGAAGCCGACAAACTGTTCTTCTTCCCCGATCAACATCTGGGGCGCAACACGGGCGTCAAATTCGGCATCCCGCTTGAGCAGATGGTCTTGTGGGACCCGTTCAAGGAGTTGGGCGGCAACACGGAAGAGGAATTACGCAACGCACGTTTGATTTTGTGGAAGGGACATTGCTCGGTGCATGGTCGCTTCCGCGCGGCGCACGTGGCGCAAGTGCGCAAGGAAGTGCCGGGCATCAGAGTGATCGTGCATCCCGAATGCGTGCGCGAGGTGGTGGAGATGGCCGATCTGAACGGCTCGACCGAGTTCATCATCAAGGCGATTGCGGCCGCGCCGGCCGGCACGTCTTGGGCCGTGGGCACGGAGGTCAATCTGGTCAACCGCCTGATCAAGCAGTTCCCCAACCAGCACATCCGCCTGCTCGCGCCCGACCTCTGCATATGCGCCACGATGTATCGCATCGCGCCGCAGAATCTCGCGTGGGTGTTGGAATCATTAACGGCGGGCATCGTCGTCAACCAGATCACCGTGCCGGCCGAAACCGCGCAATGGGCGCGCGTCGCGCTCGACCGCATGCTGGCGATTAAATAGCAGTGACAAGTGACAAGTTAAAACCCTGTCTCTTGCTCGTCACTCGTCACTCATCACTCGTCACTGTCTTCTTATGGCTGACCCGACAGACAAGGTCGCGGAGAACGCGCCGGGCGCGTACTACGTGGACACCAACTGCATAGACTGCGACGTGTGCCGCGACACCGCGCCCGACAACTTCACCCGCGCCGACGAAAACAATTACTCGTTTGTCTTCAAACAACCCGCGACCGACGACGAGCGCGCCCTCTGCGAAGAAGCCCTCGTCTCCTGCCCCGTCGAAGCCATCGGCAGCGACGGCTAAACGTGTTCACAATTTGGTAGTGGTTCAAGCCGGAGATGCCAACGCAAGATTGTAGCGATGTAAGAACAAGCGCAAACAGATCTCGTGCATCTTCTCCGACTTGGAAAATGAGAGTGACTTGCTGACGAAGCGTCCGAGCCGTTGGCGCAAAGTGTTGTTCCATCGCTCGACATGAGCAGTCAAACC
>JANMAD010000539.1:0-2198 GCA_031359515.1 Acidobacteriota bacterium
CTGCAACTGACGACCGGCATCCTCGGCCAACCGCAAGTCATCGCCGCGACTGTTGACCTCAGCAAAGATGAATTGCCGACGACGATTGAGACGGCCTTGACGAACGTTGACCTGACGCAACTGTTCGCCGCGCTGTTGCCCAACTCGGATGTGAAGGTGATGGGCCGCGCGACGGGGACGTTGCGCGCGAGCGGCAATATCTATGGTGAGAATGCGGAAGGGGAACAGGGCTTCTCGCTCGCGGGCTTGCGCGGCACGGCGCAGTTCAGCCAGTTGTTCGTGCAGGTGCAGGACGTGCGACTCGACGCCACCGATCCGCTCATCGTCTCGTTCACGCCGGACGAGATCACGTTCGACAAGACGACCTTCGTCGAGCAGAGCCGGCGCACCAACATCACCTTCGGCGGCACGGCGGCGCTCGGCGCTGGCGGGCGGCAGAATTTTACGGTGGACGGCGATCTAAATTTGAGCCTGCTGAATACCTTCTCGCGTAACGTCTTCGTCGCGGGCGCGGCGAAGGTGGGCGTGCGTGTCGCGGGCACGTTCGCGCAGCCGAACATCACGGGCACGGCGGCGGTCGCGGGCGCAACCTTCTCGATGCTTGTCGCCGATGAGCGGCTGACCGTCTCGCAGATCAACGGCGACGTGCGTTTTACGGCCGACCGCGCGCAACTCAATGCGCTGACGGGGCGACTCGGCGGCGGTACGATTGCGGTCACGGGCGGCGCGGCGCTCGCCGGCTTCTCGCTGGCGAAATTCCAGTTGAACGTGCGCGGCGAACAGATCACTGTGCCGTTCCCGCAAGACTTTCGTTCGACGGCGGACGCTAGTCTGATCGTGCAAGGTGATCTGCAAGCGCAACTGATTCGCGGCACGGTGAATCTGCGCCGCGCCGAGTACACGAAAGACATCGAGTTGGCCGATCTGATCAATCGCCGGCCTGAGACGACGATCTCCGAAGGCGGTGGCGATGGCGGCTTGACCGCGAACACGCAACTCGATCTCGCGGTCGAAGGGCGCGATGCACTCGTGGTGCGCAACAATATCGCGGACGCGGTCGGCTCGGTCGCGTTGCAGATTCGCGGCACGATTGACGATCCCATCGTGGGCGGGCGCATCACCGCCACGCGCGGCACTTTGAGTTTCCGCAACGACCGGTATGAACTGACGCGCGCCTTCATCGATCTGCCGATGCGCCGCGACGCCGACCCGCTCTTGAACATACAGGCCGAGTCCGAGATCAAAGGCTACCGCGTGATCGTCAACCTGACGGGGCCGCTCTCGTCGCCGAACGCCGCCGTTAGTTCCGATCCGGCGTTGCCGCAAGCGGATGTCGTCGCGCTCGTCACGACGGGCAATCTCTCGTCGGGCGATCAAGGCAGTTCGACGCTGGCGCAGACCGGGCTGGGCACGGCGACGAGTCTGTTGACCGACGCGATCATCAACGCGCCGGTGCAGCGCGCGACCGACAAGCTGTTCGGCTTGAATCGCTTTGAGCTTGACCCGCTCATCGCGGGGCGCGGCGGCGCAAGCCCGACCGCGCGCTTGACGGTGGGGCGACAGATCAACCGCAATCTGGCGCTGACCTATTCGACCAACGTGACGACCGAGCAGAATCAAGTGGTCGCGCTCGAATATCGCGTCTCAGACCGGCTCTCGTTCGTCGCGCAATATCAGCAGGGCGCAATCAATACGCTGCGCACGCAAAATAATAACTTCAGTTTTGAGATTCGCTTTCGTAAAAGGTTCTAAAGCAGTAGGCAAGTGGGGTGTCGGTTGCGTAGTCGTTGGGGGAGCATCATCGTTGCGGTCGTGCTGGTCGGCGCGTGTGGCGTGCGCGCTCGTGGTGCGTCTGTGCCTGATCTAAGCCGCTATGAGGGGCGGACGATTACGGCCGTCGAAGTTGTGCTTGACGGCGTGCCGCGCGATGCGCGGACAGAAGGCGAACTCCTGGCACTCGTCGCGGTCGCGCCGAACACGCGGTTTTCAGCGGCGCGCGTGCGCGAGTCTTTGCAGGCGCTCTTCGATTCGGGGCGCGTGGAGAACGCGCGGGTCGAAGCGGCGGCTGAAGGCGGCGGGACTTTGCGCCTGCGCTTCGTGGTGCGGCCGGCGGTGCGCGTGGGCGATGTGGTCTTAAACGTGACGGGCGCGCCGCCCGGTGCGCCGGTCTCGACCGACGAGTTGCGCGCCCGCCTCAA
>JANMAD010000557.1:0-8448 GCA_031359515.1 Acidobacteriota bacterium
AAGTGGTGGGAGCGAGTTCTTCAGACATAAATTGTCCGTTGTCCGTTGTCAGTAATCAGTCGTTCTCTGTTACTTCAGTTGCCTGTTTCATCTTTAGCGTATTGCTACTGCCACAAGCACAACGGACAACTGACCACTGACCACGAACAGTCCTTCACTTCTCTTTCTGATATGGCAAGCCGAGCGCACGCGGTGCGCGGCTCAGCCCAATGAAACCTGCGAGCACGACCATCGTCAGCACGTAAGGCACGATCTGGATGAACTGCACGGGCACACGCACAACGCCTTGCATCTGGATCGCCAACGCTTCGGCAAAGCCAAACAGCAGACACGCGAGCATCGTCTGCACGGGCCGCCATTTGCCGAAGATGAGCGCAGCGAGCGCGATGAAGCCGCGCCCCGCCGTCATGTTGCGCGTGAACAGCGACGACTGGCCGATGGATAGATACGCGCCGCCGATGGCCGCGAGCGCGCCGCTCAACAGTACGCCCGCGTAGCGCACGCGCGCGACGCTCACGCCGGCCGCGTCCGCCGCTTCCGGGTTCTCGCCGACCGCGCGCAGACGCAAGCCGAACGGCGTGCGATACAACACATACCACGTCACGGGCACAAGCGTGAACGCGATCACGATTGGCGCGTATTGCAGTAACTCGTGCAATGGAATCTGCGGCGTCGCGCCGGTGGACTCGAAGAACGCGCCGCTCAAGAGCGCGGGCATGCCGATCATCAAAATATTGATCGCCATCCCGCTCACCACTTGATCGGCTTTGAAATGGATGCACGCAACGGCGTGAATGGCGGCGATACACATGCCTGCACTGATGCCCGCCGCGAGTCCGACCCACGGATTGTGCGTGTAATGTGTGACGACCGCGCCGGTGAACGCGCCCGCCAGCATCAACCCTTCGAGCGCGATGTTGATAACACCCGCGCGCTCTGAATAAAGGCCGCCCAACGCTGCCAGCAAGAGCGGCGTCGCCGTGCGAATCGTCGAGTAGATCAGGCCAAAACTGAGAAGCTCATTCATCGTTAACACTCAGCTAGATTTTTGATCGTTTGAGCAGCCCGAAGCGGCCGAACCGGCCGCGGAACAGCGTCTCGGCCGCGACGAATAAGATCACCAACGCTTGCAGCACCGCGACCAAATCCTTCGAGACGTGCGCCGTGAAGATGTCCACGAACAACGCGCCGCGCTGCAATGCGCCAAACAGCAACGCCGCGAAGATCACGCCCACCGGATGATTGCGCCCCAACAGCGCGACCGCGATGCCGGTGAAGCCATAACCGACGCCCGATGAAAAACTGTCGTAGTAGCGATAGCGATAGCCCAACACTTCGTTGACGCCGACCATGCCGGCCAGTCCGCCCGACACAGCCATCGCCAGAATAATCTGCCGTGCCGTCGAGATGCCGCCGTACGCTGCCGCCGAAGGGTTCGCGCCCGTCGCGCGTATCTCGTAGCCCCACTTCGTCCGCCACAAAAAAATATAGACGAGCGCGCAAGCCACGAGCGCGAGCAGGAATGCGATGTTGAGCGGGATACGCTCCGGCAAGCCCGGCACGAAGCGGCCCAGCCGCGCGATGTGCCCGGCCTCGCCGATGGGCACGGTTTGCAGGATCGGATCGCCCATCGCCTTGTAGTGATACTGCGTGAAGTAGCTGACCAAACCGAGCGCGATGAAGTTCATCATGATCGTGTTGATGACTTCATGCGCGCCGGTCTTCGCCTTCAACAAACCGGGAATTGCGCCCCACACCGCGCCCATCACCATCGCCGCCAGACCCGCGAGCGGCACAAGCAACCACGCCGACAAGTTAGCGACCGACTTCCCTTCGACGCCGCCGAACGTGATGCCGACCCACGCCGCCGCGAAAGCCGCGACGTAGAGTTGCCCCTCCGCCCCGATGTTCAACAGCCCGCAGCGAAACGCGACTGCGACCGCCAGCCCCGTGAAGATGAGCGGCGTCGCATAAAAGAGCGTGTAGCCGATGCCGTCCGGCCACGAGAGCGCGCTGCCGATCAGCAGTTTATATGTCTCAATCGGATCATCTTTGATCAGCAACACGATGAGCGCGCCGACCAGAAAAGCGGCCAGCACGGCGATGAGCGGAAAGAACAGTTCGCGCAGCAGTTTCATGTTCAGTGGTCACCGGGGCGTTTGAAGTCTAGCGGTTCAATGTCGCGCTGCCTCACTTCGATAAATTTTCGCCGTCCGTAGATCGCTACGTCAACTTCGAGTTTATCTTCGTCTCGCTGCACATTGGCGATGTAGCCGGTGAAGCCGGCGAACGGGCCTGCAAGAATACGCACCGATTTGCCGATGGCACGTGCGCCGGTAGGCACGGACACGCGCGCAACTTCGACAGCAGTTTCAAGCTCAAGGACGGATTTCAGGATTGCGCCCGGACTGACGCCCAACGGTCCAAGCACGCCGTAGAGGTTGCCACGTCCGTTCAACGCCAATGCGACGAAGAGATCGACCGGCTCGATCTGTGCGCGGCAACAACTCTCCGCGCGCTTTAGCGCCAGCTTGCAGACCTCAATCGTCTCCGGCGCGAGCCGCACGCCGCGTCCCGTGTAACGCGGCCCCGCGGCCAGTCGCTGTTCCAGCACGGACTGAAACGCGGACTGCTCAACTTGCAATTCCTTTAGCACGGCAACTAAGGATGCAGCCTCCAACTCAGCCAAGGCCGCGATCAGATGCTCAACCATCACGCAGTTTTGTTCGCGCCGCCGCGTCTCCGCAAGCGCACGCGCAAACACGCGGCCACCGCCCGCGCTGAATTTGTTCAGATAGACATTGACGTCTGCCATTTCAACTCCGTGAATCGTAAAACAACATCGAGAGTTACTTACTTTCAATGCCAGTCTACGCGCCTGAGTGAATAATTGCCTTGCGCTGTCAGGCTGCCATGCTAGGTTGCGCCTCACAGCAGCTTCATGTAACCAGCCTGCGCAAAATGCCGGTCGGCGGTAAGCGCTTCGCTCAAGCCACGCTCTTGCATCAAGACAAAGCTGATGCAGTCAACGAGGCCCCAATCTTTGTCAGACCGCGCAGCGTAGAGTTGCCAGCCCGCTTCGTAGAGTTCTGCACTTAACCAAACAACTGTAATGCGTGAGGAAGCGGCTAAACGCTTATGTAATCCGGCCGCTTTGTCACGCAGGCGCACGGACGACAGACTGTTACCGACTTCCAGCATCACGCCGCTATGTGTGATCGCGTTCCATCCAGTAGCCAGACGCTTGCGGTAAATGCTGGTCGCGGCTGCGTGCAGATGATCCACGCCATTGACCATCGCGATCCAGCCGGAAGTGTCAATGAAAAACTGTTTCATGAAAGGCGGGCGTCACAAGGCTGAACAAGTTCGACTACTACGCTCCTCATTCTTCGCTTTGTTTCGGCAAGCCATAAAGATAGTGATCTATATTCATCGCTAAATCGGGAATGCCCGTGTCAACCACTAAATCAGATAAATCTTCGGCCGGATCGGGCACGTTTGTTCCGGCGGCGGCGACGGTCAGTTGCACACGCTCACCTTCGAGTAAATCAACCGGCTCAAGCGGACGAAAAACCCCGCGTTCGTAAATTGCTTCCACAGTTTCACTCATTACCTGAAACACCTCCGTTCGCACTACTGGCGCCGATTGTAACACCGGCCGTTACTTCCCGCCCGTCATCAATAAGCCGATCTCTTCGAGCGTCGCTAGCTTCGGATCAAC
Source organism: Acidobacteriota bacterium (assembly GCA_031359515.1). Classification (GTDB taxonomy): domain Bacteria; phylum Acidobacteriota; class Blastocatellia; order Pyrinomonadales; family Pyrinomonadaceae; genus QHXQ01. Next base: position 3,722 of record JANMAD010000557.1, read on the forward strand.
TTCGCCGACGATCTTACCTTCGTGAATGATGAGCAGCCGATCCGCGAGCGAGGTCACTTCCTCAAGTTCGGCGGAGACAAGCAGCACAGCGCAGCCTTCGTCGCGCAGTAGCACCAGTTTGCGGTGAATAAATTCAATCGCGCCGATGTCCACGCCGCGCGTCGGTTGCGCGACGAGCAGCAGTTTCGGTTGCAGGACGAACTCACGCCCGATGATCAGCTTCTGTTGGTTGCCGCCGGAGAGCGCACGCGCAGGCAGATCGGCGTTCGCGGGGCGGACATCAAATTCTTCAATGATGCCTGCGGTGCGTTTGCGGATCGCGCCGTCATTCATTAACACACCGCCGGGGCCGGCCGTCACCGGCGGGCGATAATGCACGCCCAGCACCGCGTTCTCGTTGAGGTCGAAATCGAGCAGCAGCCCGCGCCGGTGGCGGTCTTCAGGGATGTGCGCGATGCCCAGTTCGCGCCGCGCCCGCGCATCTCTGCGCGCAATGTTCTGTCCCAGATATTCTATGTCGCCGGACATCTGCGCCTGCGGCACGAGACCGGCGAGTGCCTCGATCAACTCGGTCTGCCCGTTGCCCTCGACGCCCGCGACGCCCACGATCTCGCCCGCCCGCACCTTGAACGACACATCATCAAGCCGGCGCGTTTTGTCGCGGCCCGTCACCACCAAATTGTGTACGCTCAGGACGGTCTCGCCCGCTTCGGCCGCAGGTTTCTCGACGCGCAACAGCACGTCGCGCCCGACCATCAGCCGCGCCAACTCCGCCGCGCTCGTCTTGCTCGTCTGCACACCACCGACCACGCGCCCGTCGCGCATCACCGTCACCTCATCAGAGATGGCGAGGACTTCATCGAGTTTGTGCGTGATGATGACGACCGTCTTGCCCTGCTCGCGCATGCGGCGCAGGATGGCGAACAACTCTTCCACCTCTTGCGGCGCAAGCACGGCCGTCGGCTCGTCCAAAATCAAGAGGCGCGCTTCACGATACAGAGCCTTCAACAATTCGACGCGCTGTTGCTGCCCGACGGATAGATGCTCAATCGTCGCGTGCGGATCAATCGCTAACTTGAACTCGGCGGAGAGCGCGCGTATGCGCTCGGCCGCTTTGTTGAGATCGAGTGCGACCGCGCTGCCCGGCTCTGCGCCCAGCACGATGTTCTCGGTCACGGTCATCGGCTCGATCAACATAAAGTGTTGATGCACCATGCCGACGCCCAACGCGATGGCGTCGTGCGGCGTCTCGATGCGCCGCACCGCGCCGTCAATCACGATCTCGCCCGCGTCCGCCGTGTAAAAGCCGTAAGCGATGCGCATCACGGTGGACTTGCCCGCGCCGTTCTCGCCCACGATGGCGTGGATCGTGCCCGGCTTAACCGTGATGCTCACGCCATCGTTCGCCAGCACGTCGCCGAAGCGTTTGGTGATGTTCTTCAGTTCAAGCATAAAGGCAGAGGTCAGAGGTCAGAGGTCAGAGGTTAGTGAAGTCAAAAGCGCTGACCTCTGACCTCTGCATTACTTCGCCATCGCGTCCGTTACTTTGATCTGCCCGGCGACGATCTTGGCTTTCGCGGCGTCCACTTCCTTGAGCACGTCGGGCGAGATCAGTTTCGCGTTGTAGTTGTCGAGCGCATAGCCGATGCCGTTGTTGTCGAGACCGAAGACGTGCAAGCCGCCTTGGAAATGACCGGCCACCGTGTCGCCCACGATCTGATAGACGGCATTGTCCACGCGCTTGACCATGCTCGTCAGCACGAAGCCGGGCTTGACCCAGTTCTGATTCGAGTCCACACCGATGACGAGTTTGTTGTACTGTTCGGCCGCATCGAACGCGCCGAGACCGGAGTTGCCGGCGGCGGTGAAGATCACGTCCGCGCCTTTGCCGATCTGCGCGACGGCAAGCTCTTTGCCCTTGCCCGGATTGTTCCACGCGCCGTCGTTCACGCCGACGTAGTTTTCGATCACTTTGATGTTCGGATTGACGGATCGCGCGCCCTCTTCGTAGCCCTTCTCGAAGCGGTGTATGAGCGGGATGTCCATGCCGCCGATGAAGCCGAGCGTGTTGGTCTGCGACTTACGCGCCGCGATCATGCCGACGAGATACGAGCCTTCATGCTCTTTGAAGACGAGCGACGCGGCGTTATCGGCAAACTGTCCCTCAATCGGTTTGCCCTGCGTATCGCGTTTGAAGATCAGCCCATCAATGATGGCGAATTTCAGATTCGGGTAATCCGAGGCCACGTCCTGCATGATCGGCGCTTGCGCAAAGCCGACGCCGATGATCAGATCGTAACCGCGCTCGGCGAAAGCGCGCATGGCCGGCTCAATCGAGGTCGGGTCGCCCGGCTCAACGTCGCGCAGCACAATCGGGTAATCCTTCGCCGCGCGCTTCACGCCCTCCCACGCCGAAGCATTGAACGAACGATCATCTTTACCGCCGATGTCAAACACGATGCCAACGCGCATCTTCGTCCTGTCTTCAGTGCTGGCCCGCCCCATGTTGCAAGCAGGCGCGACAACGAGCGCGCACAGACACAGGAGCGCGAGCAGCAATGAGCCGTATCTTTTTATCACGTGATCACTTCCTTAATCAGTTGGAGCGGAACTGCGGGAGACTCTGCGCTGATTGTATATGCTGCTTGAATGCGCGCTGTGGCCAGTGCCGCTTGCGCCTCGTCGCGACAGTAGAGCGTGCCGAGCGCATCGCCCGCCGCCAACTCGTCGCCGTGCCGTGCGTCGGCCATGTAGCCGATGGCGTGATCGATCTTATCTTCGACCCGCGTGCGCCCGCCGCCGATGCTCGCGACAGCGAACCCGATCTCGGCCGCGTCCACGGCTCTTATGAAACCTGCGCGCGGCGATTCTACCTTAACCACACGCAGGCCCGAAACAGATAAACGCGCCGGCTCATCACACACACGCGCGTCGCCGCCCTGTGCCGCGACATTCTGCCGGAAACACTCCAACGCCGCGCCCGATGTTAGTGCATCACGCACACGCGCCCGCGCCGCATCGAGCGTTGACGCACATCCCGCGAGCGCGACCATACGCGCTGATAATTCGAGCGACAGCTCAAGCACAGGCAACGCGCGCTCGTGCCCTTCGCCGCGCAACAGTGCAAGGCACTCCTGCACTTCGAGCGCGTGCCCGACGGCACGACCCAAAGGTTGATTCATGTCCGTCAGCAACGCCTCGGTGCGCACGCCCGCGCTGTTGCCCGTCGCAACGAGCGCGCGGGCCAACACACGCGCACGCGCTTCTTCGCGCATGAACGCGCCCGTGCCGGTCTTCACATCCAGCACGAGCGCGCCTAATCCTGCCGCCAATTTCTTCGACATGATCGACGCGACGATGAGCGGGATCGCTTCGACCGTCGCGGTCGCATCGCGCAATGCATAGAGCGTGCGGTCGGCGGGCGCGATCTCGCGCGTCTGCCCCATCATCGCAAACCCGACGCGGCGCAAGATATCTCTGAACTCGTCAAGCGACAGCCGCACGCGATAACCGGGGATCGCTTCAAGCTTATCGAGCGTGCCGCCCGTGTGCCCAAGCCCGCGCCCGGAGATCATCGGCACACACACGTTGCATGCGGCCACGAGCGGCGCGATCAAGAGCGAAGTCTTGTCGCCCACGCCGCCGGTCGAATGCTTGTCGGCCGTCGGTTTGTCTATATCGGAGAAGTCGAGCACTTCACCCGAATGCAGCATCGCCTGTGTGAGCGCGCCCTGCTCCGCGTCCGTCATGCCGCGCCAGTAGATCGCCATCAACAACGCGCTCGCCTGATAGTCCGCGAACTCGCCCGTCGTCACGCCGCGCGCGAAGAACTCGATCTCCTCGTGCGACAACTCGCCGCCATCGCGCTTATGCCTGATGACATCTTGCGGATTCATAAATTGGTGCAAAGTTCAAAGTTCAGAGTTCAAAGTTCAAAGCGTTGCTATCCAACCTTGAACCTTGAACTTTGAATTTATTTTTAACCTTTGACTTCTACTTTTTCCAATAGCACGACCGCTTGCACCGTTACGGCGCGCGATTCACCCACGGCGTCCATACCTTCGCCGGTCTTTGCCTTGACGCTCACGCAGTTCACGTCAACAGCCAACGTCTGCGCCAACTTTTCACGCATGACTTGAATGTAGGGCCGCAGGCGCGGACGCTCAAGCATGACAGTCGCATCCACGTTGCCAACCGCATAGCCGCTCTGGCGCGCGAGCCAGACGACGCGGGCCAACAGTTGCAAGCTATCTGCATCCTTCCAACGCGGATCGTGATCAGGGAAATGCACGCCCAGATCGCCTTCGCACATCGCGCCGAGGATCGCATCGGCAATCGCATGCGCCAGCGCGTCTGCGTCCGAGTGCCCTTCCGCCCCGCGCGCAGACTCGATGGCCACGCCGCCCAAGATCAACGGCAGCCCATCCTTTAGCCGGTGCGTGTCGTGCCCGATGCCGATCCGGTACATAGTTCAAAGTTCAAAGTTCAAAGTTCAAGGTTCAAAGTTTCAAGCTCGCTTTAACTTTGCACCTTGAACCTTAAACCTTGAACTCCTTGCTCAAGATCTCCGCGAGCGCAAAATCTTCCGGCCGCGTGAGCTTGATGTTGTGCGCGTCGCCCGCGACGGCGGTGACGGCGACACCGAGTTGTTCGACGAGCGCGCTGTCATCCGTCGCATCCAGCTTGTGCGTGCGCGCATGCTCATAAGCGCGGCACAATAGCTCATA
>JANMAD010000020.1:0-5233 GCA_031359515.1 Acidobacteriota bacterium
CAGCGCTCCAACGCGCGCGGCGCTCCCTCGAAAAATACTTCGATTAAAAACACGACCGGCTTAGTCTGAACGTGCGAATAATACAGGAAGTTCATCCAGCGATGGGTGCTCCTGAATCCCAACCGCTCCAACTTATGAAAACTTTCATGAGGTTAATCCTTTCTCTACTTTATGAAGTTTAACGAAGACGCCCAACGCCGGAATTGAGATGCGCCCCGCGCACAGCATCCATCTTCATCGCAGGAAGATTGATGAGAAGCGTTCTATCGGGGCGTCATCTCCAATGACTTGTTATGCCGCGTTCAGTTGAAGAACTCTTCATATGTTTTCCGGTCATCAACAATAATTTCCAAATGACGCTCTTCCTTACCCAAAACATCTACATCTGAATAATCTTCAACGTTAATTCGGAATGTTCCGACTCGTCGCCCATCTGCAGTCTCAATACGCAATTTAAGGGCATCAACTTGCGCCAATAATTCTTTTACCTGAGCGGAAGGAACGCCTAACGAATCATAATTGCCAGATATTCGGCGCGCTTCATCGCCATCAAGCATAGTCTTAAAGAGCTGACGGAAGATATGTTCGACCTTAGAATAATTCTCGCTTGGATAAAACTTACCGCCTCTGATGCCCATAGAGGAATCATGCCCTTCAAGCATCGAGTAGCCAAGCAGTTCATCACCCGAATAAAGATAGTATTTCATACTCGATAGCGGCATAACTACGAATTATACTGCACGGTGCATGATAATACGCTTGTAGCACATATTATCATGCACCATGCAGTATAATCACATTATCGCATGCCGACGCTATCCGGTTAACCGACGAATTTATAACCTAGTCCGTGGACGGTGAGGATGAATTGCGGGTAGTGCGGATTAGGCTCAAGCTTCTGGCGCAGCCACGCGACGTGTACGTCCACGGTGCGTGTCGAGGGCATGGCGTCGTAGCCCCAGACTTCATTTAACAACTCGTCGCGCGAGATGGTTGCGCCGCGATGCGCGACGAGGTATTGCAGCAGTTTGAACTCGCGCGCCGATAGCTCCACGCGCTCGCCATCACGGACAACTTCGGCGCGGCGAAAGTCCGCGCGCACGGGGCCGAACTGATAAACCTCCGGCGTCGCCTCTGCTTCGGGCGCGGGCGCGCGGCGCAGGCAGGCTTCGATGCGCGCGAGCAGTTCCAACATCTCGAACGGCTTGGTGACGTAATCGTCCGCGCCGATCTTTAAGCCGACCACTTTATCCACCACCTGCCCGCGCGCCGTCAGCATGATGATGGGCGTGGTGAGACCGCGTTGGCGCAGGTCGCGGCACACGTCGAAGCCGTTTTTGCGCGGCAGCATCACGTCGAGGATGAGCAGATCGAACGCTTCGCCGGCGGCGCGCACGAAGCCCGTGTCGCCGTCGGCCGCCGTCTCGACCGTGTAGCCTTCGCTCTGCAAACGGTCGGTCAGCGTCATCAATAATCCCGGCTCATCTTCGACGAGCAAAATCCGCCGGCTCATCCGCAGCTCCTAAAGACAGTGACAAGTGACGAGTGACGAGCTAAGACAAGTCTATTTTGCTTGTCACTCGTCACTCGTCACTCGTCACTGTTTCCGCCATTGTGTCCATTCATGTAAGCAGGCAAGTGCAGCGTGAACGTGCTGCCGCGTCCGCGCCCGCTCTCGACCGTGACGCGCCCGCCGTGCGCTTCGACGATGTCTTTCACCAAACTCAAACCAAGTCCGTTGCCGTGAATCTGCGCCGCGCGCACCTCGCGCCCGCGATAGAACGGCTCGAAGATGTGCGCCAACTCGGCCGGTTCGATGCCGATGCCCTTGTCGTTCACTGCGATCTGCACCTCGCGCCCGCGCGCCGTCTCAGACATTTCTGCCGACACACCGATCCAACCGTCTGCGCCGCCGTACTTCAACGCGTTGCTCAGCAAGTTTTGCAACGCGCGTTTCAAGGCCGACTCATCCGCCAACACCTGCGGCAGTGCGGGCGCAATGTGCCGCGCCACCTGCGGCGCATCCGTGTGCGCGGCTTGCCACGTCGCCAATGTGTTATCGAGTAAATCAGCGACCGCGACCGGTTGCAACTCCAACCTGCGTCGTCCGCGTTGCGCGCCCGCGAACTCAAGCACCTGCTCGACCATCTCCGCGAGCCGCCGCCCCTCGCTGCGAATCACCTGCCCGTAGCGGCGCACCTGCGCGCCGTCCGCGATCACGCCGTCCGCCAGATTCTCGCCCGCCGAATAGATGACCGCGAGCGGCGTGCGCAACTCGTGGGTCACGCCCGCGACGAACTCCATCTGCTGTTGCGCGAGCCGTTGCGCGCGATGCGTCGAGATGACTAAGAGCGCGATGCTCGCGGCCAGCAGCAGCAAGACGCTGAAGCTGATGGCGAGACTGCGGCGACGTGCGCCCGTGACCGCCGCATCGAGCGAGCCGGCCGGATGCGCGACGATGAGTTGCCAGTCGCCGTCGGCTTCGTCATTGAGCGTCACGCGCATGGGCGCGCCCGGCGCGGGTGGCGTTGCGCCCGTGCGCCGGACGACGCGCAAGGTGAGATTCTGTCTATGCACATCCACGCGTGTGCCCCCGGCTTGACCCGGCGGCATGAATACATCCATCTCGTCGAAGCGGACATTGAAGAGACCGGCCTGCGCATCGCCCGCCGTCTGTGCGGCGGGGCCGGTCTGGTAGATGACATGCGGCGGGTCTGTGCGCGTCGCGATGGTCAGGTTGTAATCGAGCGGTGCGTTGCTGCTGCTGGCGAAGTAGCGGCGCGCGAGCGCGGGCAAAAGTTCCGTGCGTATGCAGTCGAGATCGAGTACGGCGACGACGTAGCTGGTGGGCGCGAGCCACGTCTTGAGCATGACGGGTTGATCTTGCGAAGCGGGCATGCGCAACGGCTCGGTCGTCGTCGCCGGAATGACGAGCGCGGGGATGTCGCCGGCGAGCGGTTGCGGGGCGAACTGTTCGAGCGCGGCCGCGGCGACCGTTGGCAGCACAAGTTTTTGCGCGAGCCGCGCACGCAAAGGCACAAGCTCGGCGGGCCACTCAACCGGCGTGAACGTGCGCGCCGTTGGATCGAAACGGAGCAGCCGCGTCGCGTTGTCATCGCCCGCATCATGCGCGACGAGATAGACGGCGCGCACGAGGCGCGGGTACGGCGCGCTCTCCTGCCAGCGTTGGTAATGAGCGGCGAAGTCGGCCCACGCGCCCGCGCGCACAGTGGCGTCGTCAACTTGGAGACCGAAATAGACGCGCCCGATCTCGCGGTCGAAGTCTTGGGTGAAGCGTGCGGTCGCGGCGCGCAGAGTGCTTTGCATGCGCTCGCGCTCGCCCGCGCTCACTTGCCCGAGCCAGCGATATTGCAGCGTCGCTAAGAGCGTGAGCAGCGCGACGAGCGCCGCCGGGAGCAGCAGGACGAACGAGGGCTTGCGTGTTGTGAATCTTTCACCCACGAACGGCAATGTAGCACAGCCGTCGCGCGCCGCGATCAGGTGCGGCGCAGATTTTACATCCTTAACATCGTGCGCGTGCAGGTGTCGAAGTTTTAGCATGCCGGCCATTGAGATATAGCGCCTGACGCGCATAGCTCGCGCGCCGCCAACGTGCATTTGGCTTTACAACGCGCGCCAAAGTGCTAGCATGACGCGCAAATTATCCACGTAGGAGGCTGTCTGTTATGCGCGCAATCCATCGGCTGGGCCTGTTCCTTTGTCTGCTCCTGCTGCCGCAAGGCGTCCTGCTCAGCGGCGCGCGGCCCGTGCCCCCGCCGCCGCCGCCGGGCTATCACCTGCTCAAGAAGATCACGCTGGGCGGCGAAGGCGGCTGGGACTATCTGACGCTCGATGCTAAGACGCGCCGCCTCTACATCTCGCGCTCGACGCACGTGATGGTCGTTGATGCCGACACGGGCAAGTTGCTCGGCGATATACCGGACACGCCGGGCGTGCATGGCATCGCGTTAGTGCCGGAGTTAGGGCGCGGCTTCATCAGTAACGGCCGCGACAATAGTGTGACCGTCTTCGAGTTGGGCACGCTCAAGGCGTTGAAACGCATTCCGGTCGGGCAGAATCCGGACGCGATCATCTACGACCCCGTGTCGCAGCGCATCTTCACCATGAACGGCACGAGCCACGACACGACGGCGATTGACCCACAGGCAGAGACCGTCGCCGGCACGATTGCGCTCGGCGGTCGCCCCGAGTCTGCCGCCGCCGATGAGAAAGGCCGTCTCTTCATCAACATCGAAGACAAGAGTGAAGTCGTGGCGGTGGATGCGCGCAAACTGAGCGTCACGGCGCGTTGGTCGCTCGCGCCCGGCGAAGAACCGACGGGCATGGCCATAGACCGGGCGCACAAGCGCCTCTTCATCGGTTGCAGTAACAAGTTGATGGCTGTGCTGGATACGGAGCAGGGGCGCGTGCTGACCACGCTGCCCATCGGCAGCGGCGTGGACGCGACCGCCTTCGACGCAGACACAGGGCTCGCGTTCAGCTCGAACGGCGAGGGCACGGTCACGGTCGTGCATGAGGACTCGGCGCAAAAGTTCAGCGTCGTGGAGAACGCCACCACCCAACGCGGCGCACGCACGATGGCGCTCGACGCACAGCACCACCAAATCTTTCTCGTCACGGCCGAGTTCGGCCCCCCGCCGCCGCCGACGCCGGAGCGCCCGCGCCCGCGTCCGAGCGTCGTGCCCGGAACTTTTACGCTGCTCGTGTTGGGTAAATGATGAGCGCACGAACGCGCTGCCGGCTGTCCCATAACACTCGACTTGGCGTACAATAGGCACAAATCGAACTTAGCGCAAACACTGTTCGGGGCCGCTGGTATCATCCAGCCCTTGTGACTGTGACTGCGCCAATACAAGGAGTGAAGATGAAAAGAAAATTAGAGAGCCTCTTGTCGCTGGCGGCACTGGGGATTGTCTTAGGTTTGACCGCGCCCTGTGCGCTGGCGCAAGGGAACAGCAACACCGCCGGCGGCCAGATGAAGGAAAGCGGCCATGAAGTTAAGAAGGCCGGCACCAGCATGGGCCACAACATGAAGCACGGGCGCGTGGTGCGCGCCGGTAAGCACTTTGGCAAACACGTCGGCCGGGCCGGTAAACACTTCGGGCGCGGGACCAAGAAGGCCGTCAAGCACGTGATCTCATAGCGCTAAAGCTGCGCGCGTAGTTACTATGCGTCTGGTGACAAACCAACAACAGCAGCGGGCCCGACCGGC